>JAGWBV010000005.1:0-85682 GCA_021295715.1 Candidatus Poribacteria bacterium
TCGGCATGTCAAATACGGATTCGCCCGACTCGCTGGCGTTAACGCAAAGGGTTTGTTTTCAATATACAGTATGGAAAACAAACGACTCACAACAAGCGCGAAACGCTCTGACTTCAGAGTGCTCACACGTCTTAACTTTTACTACAGGAGCGGTGTTTCCTCCCCTGAATGAATTCAGGGGTTTCCACACCGAAGATAAGAGATGAATTCAGTGAATACCAATTTTGTCAAAGTTGCTGCGCTCAGTGATGTGGCAGAGGGAAAACCGAGGGCTGTTAGAGTTGAAGGACATAGCATTGCCCTCTTTCAGCATGAAGGTGCTGTCTACGCAACAGATAACCAATGCCCACACATGGGCTATCCGCTCGTGAGAGGACGCGTCAGGAAGGGCGTTTTATCCTGTGATTGGCACGGTTGGAGTTACGACATGGAAGGCGGTGGATGTTTCACAGGCGGTTGTGACGACCTCGCCACATTCCCCGTCGAAGTTCGGAACGGCGATATCTATATAGATGTTGCCAGCGGTGGAAAGAAACGCGACGATGCCCATTTTCTTTTATTGAAAGAAGGTTTGCTCACTACCGACAACTGGACGCTTTCTAAAGCCATTGCCATTATGTTAGCTAAGGGCGTTTCGGAAGAGGAGACCTTGGAGTTGATGGTGAAGCACATGGGGCGGCATATCTCTACAGATAGGAACGCGTTCGAGGGTGGCAGAAAATTGGCAATGATGATGAACGGGGTAAAAGTCGCACGTATGTACCAACCTGAAGATCGACTCATTCCGTTCATGATGGCTGCGGATGGGGCATCAGGCAGACTCGGTGATCGACCTGATCGACAACCGCTTCCACCTCCGGTTGACTGGCAGAAATTGGAAGACTGGATTCGAGTGTTCTCCACTGATAAAGAGTGGGAAGGCATCGAAAAATGCCTGATCACTGCGAGACAATTGGGTGGACACGATGAAAAAATCATTCCGCTTTTCTTTCAATGCGCCGTTGAACCCTTCTTCCTCAACCACTCCAGAAATCTCATTGATCTCGCACACTTGGCTGAACTGTTAGCGCAATTTGGATGGGAGTTAACGGGGGAGTTAGTCTGTAGCCTCGGTGCGAAGATACTCGGACAAGGACGCGGCAGACCCGGAGAACTTCACCGTGAAGCCATCGAAAAATTGGAAGAAATCGATCCTATCTTTGATGCGCTTCCGCAGGAGACATCAACCGAAAGTTCTGTTGATTACGACGAGGATAAATTTTCAGCGGCTCTTGTGAGTGGCGATCTCGACGAGGTTTTTGATGCTATAACGGGAATGCTTACGGCAGGTGTTCCCATTAACACGCTGGCGACGACGATGGTCATGACAGCGGGGGATAGAATGGCACGCACACCTGTAAGTATGAGTCCGGGGTGGTGGGATCTACAAGAGGAGATGGAAATCGCATCAACAGTGAGAAAAGTGCTTCGGTACGCCGGAACCAAGGTTGCCGCCAAAGCACTCTACCACGCCGCGTGGCGATTTTTCAACAACCGATGGCTTAACATCCGCCACCAACCGATCACAGAGTTAAGGGCATCTGCAACGCCTAAAGTCCTTGATGAAGACACGGCACTGTCCGAAATTTTAGATGCGATTGAATCCGTCCGTATCCAAGAAATTGGACGACGAACCCGTGAGTATCTTAACGCTGGGTGCTCCGCGGAGCGGTTAATGACTGAAATGGGTGTGTGTATTCTTAAGGATGATAACGGTGATGATCTCCTGAGTTCCATTCGCATAGTATCTGAGGAATGGAAAACCTGTGAAGCGCATCCCGCCAGAAATCAATTGATAGTTGGTTTGGCGCGATGGGCAACGGATATCCGCAGAAATGCTGGAAACGATTCCGCTGTCCAAACTGCACACCGTTTCGCTCGCGGTGAAACCGCGACGGAACTCTATGAATAGGACCAATTTATTGGTATAATAGGGTGAGGTTTGTGCTTTACCTTACTTATCTCTCTCTTATGAAAAATTTGCTTGTCCCACTTCTGTTTAACGTGTTATGCCTTTCGGTTCAAGGCGCGACCTTGGAATTTGCTTTTCACCTCGGTGAGAAGCAGGAACCCCGTCTCGACAAACTGCTTCCTGATGTCGCACGACAAATGGCTTTCAGCGGTGATAGCACAAAGTTAATTGCAAAAGGGATGAGCGGCACTGTGGTGGAATGGGATATCCAAAGTCGGCAGAAACGAGAGATAAGCCACACCCACGCGAAACGGTGGTTCGTCTATTCCATTGGAGCGAATCAACTGTTAGTCCAGAGTGCTGATGACAACATCACTACCCTTTCGCTCGGAAGTGGTGATGAAACACTACTGACGAAGGGTCAGTATGAGAGCGGAAGTCTATCTGCGGATGGCATGTTTGCAGTGCTGTCAAAGGGCGATAGCGAAATTGAAGTTTGGCAGCTCACGAAACACGGTTCAAAGACCGTGAAAAATGACGGATCTGCTCGTAAGTTGAAAGTGCTTCAGACAAATTTTCCCGTCAGAAACGGTCTCGCGCTTTCTGATGATGGTCAGTTCATCGCCGCAGCGGAAGGCACCTACCGAGATGGCGAAGGACATCGAACGGCTATTGAGATTTGGAACACAACCGATGAACATCCGATGAGAATTTTCAACACAGGCGAGATTTTGGGGGTCTGGAACGTGCTGTTCTCACCGGATGCAACGATGTTAGCCGTTGATACACAAAAGAACGCGCAATCCGGAATCCGTATCTGGGAAATTGCAACCGGCAGACAACTCCTCACAAAATCTGGGTTTGAAGCGTATTGGACCCGTGCCCTTGTCTTCTCGCCGACTTCAAACTATCTCGTTTCAGGGGATGAAGCAGGCGATCTTCGGGTGTGGGACATTTCCGAAGGCAAATCGGTGATTTGGGAAACCTATCCCACAGGTGTCCAATCGTTAGCCTTTTCACCCAATGGTGAGTATTTGGCAGTCGCCTTTTGGGATGCCACAATCCAGATTCTACACTGGAGGGAAGAATAGTGAAGGATGAGAAAAATTTAGAAGAGGGATCTTACATTGACGCAAAAGGGCGCACACGCTGGCATCAAAACGATGAAATTGCGCTCAAATTCTTGGAACTTCATACCTTTCTGATTATTGCCGACTATCCAGAAAGCCACGCCTCACGATACCCATGGTTGGCGAATTACATCTCTCGGTTTCCGGAACCGATGTCGGACCTCATCGCACAGGGACGGTTAATAGAGGAAATTCCAGCGGCTGGCGAAGTGGTAGCAAAAATGGTTGAGGAATTTCTGGACACGGGGACAAGTGCCAAGTTGGAGGAGTTCGCCGGTGATACACCACGAACGGTTGTGGAGCTTGTGCCTGTTCCTGGACTCGGTGCCAAAACAATTAAGCGACTCTACGAGGAAGTCGGTGTGGATAGCCTTGTCTCGCTCCGAACAGCGATCAATGAAGGGAAACTCAAGGGTTTTAAAGGCATCGGTAAGAAGACGTTGGAAAAGATTGAGGCATATCTTGATACAGCATTATCCTCACCAGCGATGTCTAACATGAAAAAAAAGCAATAGGAGGAAGTTGGGACGAAACATCAGGGGTTTGGTGGAAAAAAGTAAACCCAAGTGCGTAGCTCGTAATGAAACGGAGAGCGGGCTTCAGAACGGAACATCAAAGTTCAAATCGATGTTGTTTAACCGCAAGGAAAATTAGAAAAATGGCAAATTCATTGACAACGGGTGAAATGGTTGATGGTAAGAAGCATGGGTATTGGGTTACCTATTACGCGAATGGATTTAAGCGGAGCGAAGGTCGGTACATCGCTGGCAAGAAAGAAGGACCCTGGATCAATTATCACAAAAATGGGAACAAGGCGGGTGAATCCTTTTTCCGCGATGGAAAATACGAGGGGCCTTGTTTCACCTATTATGAAAATGGAAACCTGAGATCCAGTGGGGTCTTTCCGAAACATGTCGGCAAATCCTATGATGGCAAAAAGGAGGGTCCGTTTTACAATTATGAAGCCGATGGCGAGACGGTGTGGCTAATTATAACTTACAAAAAAGGCGGTAGCCGTGCGAAACCGGATGAATATCCACTCGGTGTCTGCGACGTTTGCGGCGAGGTGAGACGCTTGGCATGGAAGGATGAATGTCCGAAATGCGGTGCTGAACTCGATAATATTGCTTTGTAGGTAGGTTTAGAGTATAATCTTAACAACGGAAAGGTAGCAAGCCTGATCCAAGTGTAATATGGGTAACAACCTCCAGAAATGTTTCCACACGATACAGAGTGCTTTGTCTATCACGTGAATATTTTACCAACTATAGGCTATAGGATAAAAAAGGGGTAAAAAGGATGAGAGTTATAGGTGCTTTTATCACTATGACGGTTCTCTTTACTGCAGGGATATGGGTTCAGGAAAGCAGGTCGAAAATTGACCCAGAGACCCTTATGGGAATGTGGCTTTTTGATCACGGAAAGGGGAATGTGGTTAAGGATTCCTCAGCGAATGGGAATGATGGGGAGATTGTTGATGCAAAACGGGTCGACGGGAAGGAAGGCATGGGCATCGAATTTGACGGAGCCAGTCATGTGGTTATCCCAGCGAGTAAGACCACCGATGACTTCCTCGACGGATTTACGTATCTACTCTGGGCGAAACCGCTTCGGAATCCTTCCGGTCCGCACGTGCGACTCATAGAAAGGGATTGGCACAATCCAAACATTCTTATCGGTCCAACCGACTTTTATGGCAGTTTCCTCAAAGGTGGCGGAATAGATAATAGTCAAATCCGGGGTGGCACTTGGGAGATGGACGAGTGGAGTTTTGTCGCCTTAACACACGACGGTAAGACGCTTATCCTCTATGTTGATGGCGAAGCCGTTGCGGATTTAGGTGTCGGAAACCCGGATTTCAGTCAGCAGCACGATAGTGGCTCAATCTGGTTAACCCGCTGGAAAGGTGGAGCGGGGTGGGACTTCGCTGGGGTCCTTGACGAGGTCGCTATTTTCAATACTGCCCTCGGTGAAGATGATCTCAATGCCATTATGGAAAAAGGACTTGAGAAGGCACTGTCCGTTTCCCCAATTGATAGATTGACAACAACTTGGGGAAATATAAAAAGGTAGGAGCGATCTCCGAATCGCGACTTAATCTTAAAGCCAACAGAAGGAACTTGGGACGAGACCTCAGGGGTTTGGTGGAAAAAGTAAACCCAAGTGCGTAGCTCATAATGAAATTATGCCTTGAATGGCATAATTTGTCTTTGCTTTACATTTGGAGAGCGGATTTGAGAATGGAACGTCAAAGTTCAATCCCATTTTGTTTACCCGCAAGGAAAAGTTAAAAATGGCAAAATCACTTACAGATGGTGAAATGCTCAATGGCAAGAAGCACGGCTATTGGACCACCTATTACGCCAATGGATTTAAGCGCAGCGAAGGTCGCTACATTGAAGGGAGAAAAGAAGGGCTTTGGATCCAGTACCACAAAAACGGGAACAAGGCAAGCGAAGCCTCCTTTCGCGATGGCAAGAACGAAGGCGACTATGTGTGCTATTACGAGAACGGGAACCGAAAATGGGGCGGTCCGTATCGAGAACACGATGGCAGCTCCGCCGATGGCAGAAAAGAAGGGGTCTGGCTCTGTTACGAGGAGGATGGCGAGACAGTGTGGCGCATCATCACCTATAAGAAAGGTGGGAGTCGTGCGAAACCGGATGAATATCCGCTCGGTGTCTGTGATGTGTGTGGCGAAGGTAAACGCTCAACGTGGAAGGATACCTGTCCACAATGCGGAACGGGGATTGCTGAATAAGTTACCAGAAATTCTGAAGTTTTTTATTTGAATCAGGTTTCAATGGGTGCATAAAGAGACCTATGGAAACCGAGGAAAAGTAATTGGAAACAGAATCAGTATTTTGGCGCGCTTTGGTGTTATTGGTGGCATTTTTTGCTTTACAATTTCCAAGGGCAGTCGTAGCTGAAGCGGAAGAATCCGATCACAGAGTTGCGACGGCTGCCCGCATTAAAGGCGCGCCCCCCCAATTAGACGGTGTTTTAGATGACGACATCTGGAAGACCGCGCCCCTCCACGAAGGCTTCCGTCAGCGCGATCCCGATGAAGGGAAACCCGCTACCCAACGCACGACTTTCCAAGTTGTATATGACAATGAGGCGGTCTATTTTGCTGTCATGTGTTATGACGAAGAACCCGAAAAAATTGTTTCCCGCCTCGTCAGACGAGATGATTTCGTTGAATCCGATAAAGTCCAGATTCTCCTTGATCCCCACTACAATCGACAGCGAGCCTTCTCATTTACTATCTATCCATCTGGCTCTGTCATAGATGGCATTACTGGAGGTAACGGATGGAATGGCTGGAACAACGCTTGGGACGGTGTGTGGGACGCAAAAACTCAAATTCACAAAAATGGGTGGGCAGTGGAATGTAAGATCCCGTTTTACATGTTTCGCTTTTCTCCAAAAGATAAATACACGTGGGGGCTACAAGTAGAGCGCGAGATTAGCCGCAGAAAAGAGCGTGCTCACTGGCGTTTAATTAAAAAGGGGGATCCGGGGTGGCTATCGCATTTTGGGGACCTGATAGGGATTGAGGATATCAAACCTTCTCGTCATTTGGAATTGATACCCTATACAATGGGCAGGACAACGCTGAACAGTAAAGCGGATTTGTGGGGCAATGTTGGTGGCGATGTCCAATATGGCATCACTTCTGGCATTACGCTCAATGCCACGGTGAATCCTGACTTTGGACAGGTAGAGGCCGACCCTGCGACTTTAAATCTTTCTGCTTATGAGGAGTTTTTCGAGGAACGGAGACCCTTTTTTGTCAAAGGCTCATCCATTTTTAACTTCGGAGAGGGAGAAAATCAATTCTTTTACTCGCGGCGAATCGGACGACAGCCCGGGCATTTTGGGATTCCAGACGGGACGACTGAACTGAGTCGTCCGGAAGCAACAACGATTCTGGGTGCCGCCAAAATCGTCGGGAGAACCAACAGCAAGACTTCTTTCGGTATCATGGAGGCTGTTACCGCCCCAGGGTATGCACAGATTCAGGAAAAAGGCAAGACGCGCGATTACCTCATTGAGCCGCTGACAAATTACTTTGTGGGTCGAGTGACACAAGACATCCTTGAAGGGAATTCTCGCGTCGGACTGATAACAACATCGGTGAATCGACGTGCCTCCAACGCGGCGTATGTCGGTGGACTGGACTGGGACTTGAGGTTTGCGAAGGAGCGGTACAAGATAAGTGGGATGGTGGCAGCGAGCCAAGCGGGAAAAGTTGAGGCACGCAAGTCGGGTTACCTTGCCCATCTTCAATTTGATAAACAGGGTGGATGGTGGCGACTTCATACCGAGTTTAATGTTCGCTCCCCAGACGTAGATATAAATGACATAGGGTATACGCAGCGCGGCGATATGATGCGGTGGTTCTATGACTTCATCGTTAAAAAAGAGCAACCCTTTAGCATTTTCCGAGAAGTCACTTTCGGGCTCTACGGTTGGCGGGAATGGAACTACGATGGCGTTAGCATCGATCGCTATTCCGAGATATGGACAGATGGTAAACTGAAGAACTATTGGGAGTATGACCTGTGGGTTGGACGGAATTTGGAATCGTTTAGGGACGAGGATGTCCGGCGCGGTGGGACGTTGATTAAGAATCCTGCGGGTTGGTGGATTTTTAGCCGACTTTCTACCGACAGTCGTAAAATGGTTCAACTTGAACTGAATCCGATCTTCGCATGGGATGACGATACCAAGAGTTCTGAAAAGGAAGTCAGTCTTCGTCTGAACATTCGTCCTGCGTCGAACATTGAACTGAGCATCGGACCGATGTATCGTTATCGAATTTACGATGCCCAGTGGGTCGGATTAGTTGAGGAAAACGTCAATGGACAAATCGAAAAACACTACGTCTATGGAGAATTAACGAGTCAAACACTTGACTTTACGACGCGCGCGAATATCAGTTTTACCCCGACGTTGAGTCTTCAATTCTATGTTCAGCCGTTCATTACTGTCGGAGACTATGGTAACTTCAAAGAGTTAGTCGAGCCGCGGTCTTATCAGTTCAAACCGTATCCGCTGAAACGCAACCCTGATTTCCACATGCGTTCGTTGCGAGGCAACACCGTGCTTCGTTGGGAGTTTCGTCCGGGAAGTACGCTGTTCTTGGTTTGGTCTCAGTCGCGTGCAGTCGAGTTAGAGGATGTGGGCGCAGCCGACCTTGAGTTTCGACCTGTGCATCGTTTGAGAGACAGTTTCACGGATCCTGGGAAGAACATCTTCCTGATTAAGTGTCGGTATTGGTTTGGAATTTAATCCTTTTCATGCCTGAAAAAATAAACCTTGACAGGTAATGTGGAAATTGGTAATATAATGTGAGTTTGACATAAACATTTGGAAAATTATCTCTGGGAAATCGTTAGTTTTATCAAATTCGTTTCACCTTTGTGAGATTATGCACCCTTTCCACCCTAAAATTGTGTCTTTAATAATCAGAGGGTTCTTTTTTAACTTCTCTTACGTCGAATTCACGTTGATAATATAAATGAGAGAAAAATCGGATGTAACAACACCTTAAAGCGCGAATGCTTAACTACATAGGAGGAGCGTAACATGAAATCGCGCCGAATACCTTTCGTATGGATGGTATCGCTTGTCATACACGTCTGTCTCGCAGTCGTTGTAGGGTATGTCGCCATCTCATCTCAACCACAGAAAGCACAAGATACTATTGATCTGAGTTTCTTTATCCTTACACCACCCCAAGCAGCAAAAAGGGATGTTATTGAGAAACCAGCCGTCGTAACAACCCCTGTTCCAGATTTGAGAGTCGTTCCGCAAACTGAGGCGACGCAGCGTCGGACGACAGTCGCACGCGCGGCGAGATCGTCCTCGACTGCAGCACCTGTGGTGTCACTCACGGCGAGCGCGCCCGCTGCGCCAAGAGGACAGCAAATCAAAGTTGCGAGTGCGTCCCCTGTGATCCAGCATACTGCGCACCCGCTGTCAACAGACGCAAAACTCCCAACAACATCAGATGGATTACCCACCGCAGGCTTGCCCAGTGGCGGGGCAATTACGGATGGTATAGGCACAGGTATTGGTGACGGTTTAGGTAGCGGTACCGGACGTGGAACTTTTGGTTCAGGATCCGATCTTGGACAAGGACGGACGCAAAGCCGTGGCAGTCTGAACTCACTCGTAGCGGGGGCTGGTGCTGCAAATATCAACGCATCCCTGTCGAATGTCGAAAAGAATATGGTTCTCGGTAATGGTGTCCCACAACTTCCGAAGGGGAGTCCAGGTGCCATCATTCAAGGTCGCGGAACAGAGATTATTGGAAGACTCAATCTCGTTCGTCTCGATGATCCATTGCATCCGAACCTCGATATATGAGGCAGCGGCATCGGACATCTCCGATTCGGGGCAGGTCTGCCCTATTTAGTCAAGTCGCTGAATGCAGAAACAGGTATCGTAACCCAAATGGTTGACGCCGTCCAAATTACGGATGCAGCGTTTCTTGAGTCACCGGTTATCTTTATGGAGCCGGTTCCCAAATCCTCAGTGCAACTCCAGAACGGGTTGCTGGGTGGTGGCAATATATGGAATGTCAGTGGGGATCGCCCTTCTTTCGGTTATACCGATCGGGAGGCACAGCGAATTCGCGAATATGTCATCAATCGCGGTGGGTTTATCTATATGCCGACACACGGAAACACGGAATTGGCAATGCAACCTGCTCTGCGGATCTTGCGCCAAATTCTTCCTGAATACCACCTCACGACGATTCCTCACGACCACGAGATTTACAACAGTTTCTATGAGTTGAGCGGGCCGCTCCGATTTCCTGTTCGGAAAATTGGGTCTACCGTTCTCCATCACGGTCCCTACCGTCAGTTACAAGGTGTCTTCATTGATGATCGGTTAGCTGTTCTTGTTGATACGGAAGCGATGATACATGTGATGGATGGTGCTGTTCAGAAGCCTTTCTTCGGTCACTATCAAGACCGGAATAGAATCTTAGATGAGTTCGCACCAGCTGCTGCACGACAACTCGTTAATATCGTCGTTTACGCGGTGACACACGGAAACATCTCGGATTACAGTAACTACATTCCGGCAAATGCTCTCGCCGATGGAGAGGGAGATGTTGCCCCGAAAAAGGCACCGAGTGCCGCCAGTCGACTGTAAGAATTCTCGTGCGAAGCCGCGCATAACTATCCATGAAGAATAAGCTGCGTCAGTCCTTTGACGTGGCTTTTTTTTGCCTCTTTGCATCATCTCCACAGACGAAAATATTGATTTTCGAGTTCTACCAGCGCGCTCGTTTGTCCTCTAATCCCGATTACATCAATATAGTGTTTTCCAAAGATTCCTATCGAGGAACCCACTCATCTTAACTTGAACCAATTTCGCTGGGAAACTTGGCAAATCCCACGAAAATAGGCGAGATGATGGCAAAATCGCGTTTCTATTTGACAAATCGAGGGTAGATATGTATAATATAAACAAGAATCGTCCTTTTAAGGCACAGTTATATGCCCATAGGAATAGGCCTTAACAAGAATACACGAAGGAGACTTTATACAAAAATGGCTGATTACGCAAATTCTGATGTTTTGGTAACGACGGAATGGGTCGCTGCACACGGTGGTGATGCAGGCATCCGACTCCTTGAAGTCGATGTGGATACCTCAGCATACGGTGAAGGACATATCGCTGGGGCAGTCGGACTCAATTGGGAAACGCAATTGTGCGACCAAGTTCGACGTGATATCCTCACGAGAGAACAGTTCGAGGCACTCTGCAATGACAGCGGTATCGCCAACGATACTACTGTTATTTTTTATGGAGATAACAATAACTGGTTCGCAACGTATGCCTTGTGGCAATTCCGCTATTACGGACACGATGAAAGTCTATTGAAAGTGATGAACGGTGGTCGTCAAAAATGGGTCGATGAAGGCAGAGAGCTTGTCACTGACGTTCCAGATCATTCGAGCACAGGATATCAGGCGAAATTCCCCGACGACAATGTTCGTGCTACAGCGGGTACGGTTCGCGAAACATTAGGGCAAGGCGTTGTTAACCTTGTCGATGTCCGTTCGCCTGCTGAGTTCACTGGTGAAGTTATCGCACCTCCCGGTATGAGCGAGACAGCGCAACGCGGTGGACATATCCCCGACGCAGCGAATATCCCGTGGGCAACAGCAGTCGCTGAAGACGGCACCTTTAAGTCTCACGACGAACTCCAAGCCATCTACGGTGGTGCGGGTGTTGATGAGAGTAAGGAAACAATCGCTTATTGCCGTATTGGTGAACGCTCATCGCATACTTGGTTTGTGCTGAAATATCTACTCGGTTATGAAAAGGTCCGTAATTACGATGGCAGTTGGACAGAATGGGGCAATCTGGTCGGAGCCCCTATTGCACGCGATTAATCGAATAGTTGTTATCGGTTAAGAGATTTTCATCTAACACAGTTTACCTCTTAAGATAGCGTCAAAATTCGCAGCTCGTAATGAAATGGAGAGCGGATTTAAGGGACGCATTTGAGAGTGCTAACGCTCGTGATTACTCCGCAAGGTAAAATTAAAAGTGCCTAAATTTGTTTCTGCCCATGCTATTGCCTGCATGACACGCCAAGACGTTTCACGATTGCTAAAGCGTTTCAGAGAAGCAGAAAACGCCGATGTGAGCAATATCCGAGTCTTGTGCGATACGCTGTCAGGACGCATGGTCTGTGAATGGGAAGCACGCGACAGTATCACCTTAATCGAGTGGTTGAAAAAGTGCAATGTCCAGATACGCGGAACGGGCGAATGGCTCATGGCAGTCCAGTATGAGTCAATCGACGATGAACTCGTCGCACCTCCGCGGCACACTGCTTAGGTCCTTGGTAGAGGACTTGACCGCACAAAACCGATGTACTACTTAACCCGACAAACGGCGTTTGAAGCATCACATTACAACCGTATCCCTGAACTGAGCGATGCAGAGAACTTTGAGTTGTTTGGTGCCGCCGCAAATCCAAATAGCCACGGGCATAACTATGTGCTTGAGGTCATGGTGAAAGGCAGTGTAGATGTAGATGATGGTATGGTCATCAATCTGGTGACTTTGGACGTGTTGTTGAAGAGCGAAGTGCTTGCCAATTACGATCACAAACATCTAAACCGTCAACATCCGGTATTCGCAAAGAACTCGCAATTACAACCGACGTGTGAGAACATCTCTATAGAGATTTGGCAGCGGCTTGATCCTTCTTTGCCGGAGGGAATGTTGCACAGGGTGCGCCTCTACGAAAGTGCGGCAAATTTTGCAGACTATTATGGGGAAGGACCTATGGTTTATCTTACGAAAGTCTACGATTTTAGTGCCGCCCACCGTTTGCACAGCCATGCACTGAGTGATGAAGATAACCGGGATATTTTCGGAAAGTGCAATAATCCGGCTGGGCATGGACATAACTACGTACTCGAAGTTACCGTAAAGGGAGACGTAGATGCGAGGACCGGATTGGTTGCTGGTTTGAATCTTCTTGACGAAGTCGTTCAAAAACAGGTTTATGCGCGTTTCGACTATAAACACCTGAATCTCGATACTACTGAGTTTAAGGTGCTCAATCCGACGTCGGAGAACTTCGTCAAAGTGCTTTGGGACGTGTTAGAACCGAATTTGCGCCCAGTGGTTCTACACCGCCTTCGCTTGCGAGAGACACCCAAAAACCATTTCGACTACTACGGCGAGTAAGCCACCTTCTGCCCAGTAGGCATATATAAACACAGCCCATTGGAGGCATATTTTAACATAATGGAGTTTAATCAGGCTAACGTTACCCCTGAGTTGGAAGGACTTTACACAAAAATCCTTCAAAGCTTAGGTGAAGATCCGAGTCGTCAAGGCTTAGTGAAAACACCATACCGTGCCGCGAAAGCGATGGAATTTTTGACGAGCGGTTATCATCAAAGCGTTGATGATATTCTGAATGGAGCCATCTTTGATGAGGATTATGACGAAATGGTGATTGTGAAAGAGATTGAGTTTTACAGTCTCTGTGAGCACCATATCCTACCGTTTTGGGGTAAATGTCACGTTGGGTATCTCCCGCGGAAACAGATTGTGGGTTTGAGTAAGATCCCGCGCATTGTAGATATGTTTTCCCGTCGGTTGCAAGTTCAGGAGCGTCTCACGCGTGAGATTGCCGAATCACTCGAAACCGCCCTCGACCCCCGCGGTGTCGCTGTCGTGATGGAGGGACAACACCTGTGCATGATGGCACGCGGCGTTGAAAAGCAAGCACCGAAAATGACAACAAATGTCATGCGGGGGACGTTCCGTGAGGATAGTTCAACGCGCGCGGAGTTTCTGAGGTGTATTCAAGTATCCTAATATATTTCTCGGACTTTCTCATTTACTTCTCTTATTTTTTATCAAAACCGTAAGCCTGTAACGTAGTGGAGGGCGGCTTTTAGGAAAGGCGTGTGAAAATTTCAACCTACGTCAGGAACCCGCAAGGTATAATTAAAAAATGGCAGAAATAGGAAGACTCGACGGTAAAGTCGTGGTGATTACTGGAGCGTCAAAGGGGATTGGTAAGGCAACCGCTTTCGCTTTCGCAGCAGCAGGTGCGAAGGTTGTGCTCGCTGCCCGAACACGTGAAACACTCGAACAGGTCGCAGTGGAACTTAGAGAAGTAGCGGTTGCTAACCCCGATTCCATACTCGCTGTTCCAACAGACGTTACCAACGTCGATGCTGTGAAGCAACTTATCCACCGGACATTAGATGTTTACCAACACGTGGATATCCTAATCAACAATGCGGGGATCGGTCATTTCGGACCCGTGATCGATTTCGAGTCTGACGACTGGGATGCGGTACTCAATTCCAACTTAAAGGCTGTTTATCTCTGCGCAAAGTACGCGCTTCCGTCCATGTTGGAACGAGGCAGTGGACAGATTGTTAATGTGCTTTCAATCGCCGCGAAAGTTGCGTTTGAAGCTTCAGGTGCGTATTGTGCCGCGAAAGCAGGGGCGTTAGCACTCACAAAAGTTTTAGCCAGTGAAGTCCGCGAACAAAATATTCGAGTTACCGCTGTTTTACCGGGATCAGTACATACTCCATTTTGGGACGGCGTTCCAGAACACCCAGACTTTGAACAGATGTTAACACCGGAACATGTCGCTGATACAATTGCTTCCATTTGTCAGCAACCGCCGGGTATGGTGACTGAAGAGATCGTTGTAATGCCGCCCCTCGGAATTCTCTAAGCAGTAAAACGTCCGAGTCGTCGCCGAATGCGAATCTTGCGGATAGCACGTGCGTCAGCATCTATAACAGTGATAATAGAATCGCCCAAGTCAAGTTCAGTGTCAATTTCTGGAATGGTACCGGTCCGATCCAGAATATAACCAGCAACCGTTTCATAATCACCTTCGGGGATTGCGAGTCCGTAGTGTTCTTCGAGCAGGTCTACTTCAGTTCTCGCATCACATTCAAGAATCTGAGGTGTAATCAGGCGGATGAATTCGGGGGCATCACGTTCATCGGCAAATTCACCGACAATTTCTTCAACAAGGTCTTCGATGGTGACGAGGCCAACCGTGCCGCCATATTCATCAACAGCAAATACCATTGTGTGCCGGGTATGTTGAATCTCTTTGAGGAGCGCGTTAATGTTTTTAGATTCGGGGACGTGCAGTGCTGATCGGATGAAGGGTTGAATCGTGTTAGGCAGGCTATCGGATTTTTCGTTGGGATTTGGATCTCCCTCTGGTTCGGCATCATTGTAAATAACGTCTAAGAGGTTAACGATTCCAACGATATTGTAAATTTGTTCTTCGTAGACCGGAATCCTTGAAAACCCGGAGTCAGCAGCGACTTGCAAAAAATCTTCGCATTTTGTATTCTTCTCAATTGCAACGATGTCGACAAGCGGCACCATGACCTGTGCAACCGTCCGATTTTGTAGATTGAGCAGACTATGAATCATACGCCGTTGATTGGTGTGTAGGTTGCCGGACCGTTCCCCCATCGTTGCGAGAAGTCGGAGTTCTTCACGCTGGGCATCGGGACTCGGTGTGCTCGAACCCCTATCTACGAGTTTGACGATAAATTGCGTCAAAGTTTGCACAAGGTAGATCAGCGGAGCTAAAACCATTTCAGAAAGGCGTAGGAGATAGGCATAGCGCAGTGCCAAGGTATCTGCCTTGACACGAAAGATAGTTTTCGGTAAAATTTCTCCAAAGATGAGGAGTAGGGTCGTTATACCAGCCGTTGCAATGAGTCCCTGCAGACTTACTGCCAAGTTCGGGAGTCCTCGGACAACAAGACCTTCACCGAGTTGTGCGATAAGCACATTTGCGAGATTTGTCCCGACCAGTGTCAGCGCGAGCATTCTCTGGGGCGATTCTACCAAACGATGAACGATGCTCGCTCTGGCATTCTCGGATTCGACGAGCTGATTAATTCGGAGTTTGTTCACCGAGACAAGTGCTGTTTCCGAACCAGAGTAAAAAGCTGACAACACAAGGCAGACCAGAACTGCCAGCACAAGTGAACTTAACACAGTTATCTGTCCTGTGCTACTCGCACCGATTAAAAAGATCGATAATAGAAGAATTTTCAATTGCTTTGTATCGGGTGGCCGGTATTTTTACACTTCAGTTTTGCTGTCAGTAACCGGCATTTTGATGAATAAACTTGTGATAGCATTGCCTTCTGTAGCAGTAATTTCAAATTCGATACCGTTTTCGTCAATGTAGGATTCGCCAACGGAGGGAATGCGACCAAAGAGTCCGAGGACATAGCCACCAATGGTGTCTACATCGTCTTCACTGAGTTTTAATTCAAATTGCTGATTGAGTTCGCGGATGCTCATACGCCCAGAAGTTTCAAGTAACAACGGGGCTTCAGAGTGTTTGACAAGATCAGGTGGAGAGTCGTCTCTATCGTGTTCATCAACAATGTCTCCGACGACTTGTTCGACAATATCTTCGGTGGTAACAATTCCTGAAACGCCTCCATATTCATCGCGGAGGATCGCCATTTTGGTTTTTTCGCGTGTGAGTTGTAGTAACAATGCCCCGATCTTACGGGTCTCAAGGACAAAGATGGGATCGCGAATGAGTGAAGCATTAGGCGAGGCTTCAGAAATCTGATCCCGCTTTTCGAGGAAAGCATCAAGTGTAAGTGAATTCACAGGGGCGTGTCGCCAGCGTGCTAAATCTTTGACGTAGAAGATGCCACAAATATTATCGATTTGTTCTTGATAGACAGGAATGCGTGAAAACCCGTATTGCTTTGCTTGCTTTAATGTTTCTTGAATAGTGTTTGATGTCGGCACTGCCACGACTTCAGTCCGTGGCACCATAATCTCTTTTGCCTCGATGTCACGTAATTGGAGAATATTGCTCACAATTTTCCGTTCATCGGGCGGGAGTGCTTCTTCGTGATAGGTATCGACAATGTCTCTAAAATCTGTTGCTGTGAGGTGTTCTATAGGGGATGGGTGTCCACCGAATACTGGAACAAGAAAGTCGATGATTCTGCGTAACAAACCGCGTAACGGCGAAATGATAATGGAAAATATCCATAGCGGTGGGGCGGCGACTTTTGAAAAGAATTCCGCATGCTTAATGGCGTAAGATTTTGGAGTCATCTCACCGAAAATAAGCATGAGGACGACGCTGAGGACTGTAGCTGTCGCAAACTGGATCACTTCTGTATATTGCGGAAGCACCTGTTTAACAAGCCAGAGCATCAGAATCGCGAAGGAGACATTGACAAGATTATTACCAAATAGGACGGTGATAAACAGTCTGCGTGGGTTGTCGACAAAACTGACAATTGCAGACGCGCTGCCCTTTTCAAGGCGGAGCCTTTCAATTTGAACGCGAGTCAGTGCGCATAGAGCCGTCTCGGAGCCAGAAAAAAAGCCTGAGAGGACGAGTAACCCTGCTAAACCGATCAGATAGGGGAGTAGTGGAACAACTTCCATTCTTTTTTAGAAAACAATTTTTCGACGAAATTGCATGTCGAGAATTGCTATTAAGTGCACTGAATCAGCGATAATTTGTAATCTGGGCATTTGTTTAATGATAACATATTGACAAAAAAATCGCAACAAAAATATTATTTTTTGTAGATAGTATTTGCAAGGCAATATTAAGAAATACCTTTAACCTCAAACGAATAGGACTAATTTTGAGGACATCTATGACAAAATTAGAACAGATGCAACAGATTGAAGCGTGTGGTATTGTGGCTATCATTCGCGCCAATAGCGCAGATGAATTGATTGAAGCAGCGGCGGCGATTCATGCCGGTGGTGTGAACGTAATTGAAGTGACGATGACAACACCGAACGCGTTACAAGTAATTAACGACGTTTCATCCACGTATGGAGATACCGTTCTCGTTGGTGCTGGATCGGTATTAGACGCAGAAACAGCACGCGCTGTAATGTTATCAGGTGCTGACTTTGTTGTCAGTCCTGTTACGAAACTGGATGTAATTGAGATTTGTAACCGCTACGGTAAAGTGGTGATTCCCGGGGCATTTACCCCAACCGAAATCTTGATGGCATGGGAAACAGGAGCAGACTATGTGAAGGTATTCCCATCAAGCGGTGTTGGTGCTGATTACATAAAAGACGTGAAGGCTCCGCTGCCGCAAATCCCGTTGGTTCCGACAGGTGGCATCAATGCGGAAAACGCGGCTGATTTTATCACGGCTGGTGCAACCGCTTTGGGAGTTGGAAGTGCGCTCGTTAACAACCAACTCATTGCGGCAGGTGAATTCGCAATCCTTACGGAGAGAGCTAAGAAGCTGGTGAAGGAGGTACGACGCGCCCGTTCAGGTTCTAATGCAGTTTAGATTTGTTCAAAATGTATTTTTATGTTGACAATTAATCTTAATTCTGTTAATTTTAATATAAGATTTTAATGCAGAACCTATGCTCTGTCCCCTTTGAGTGCCAATTATGCAAATTGATCAACTCATCTTAGGTAAATATAGATTGCTTGAGTTTCTCAATTCAGGGGGATTCTCTTCGGTTTTTCGCGCCCGCGAAGAAATGACAAATCGAGAGGTTGCAATTAAAGCCTTAGCAAAAACTGCCTACCCTGCCAGCAGAATGAAATTTTTGCTGACTGAATTTCAAGCGATGTCGAAAATTTGGGGGCATCCAAATATTGTCTCAATTCATACCGTTGAACCCGGCGAAGATGACTATGTCGCGTGGATAGTGATGGAGTATGTTGAAGGTAAAAGCCTTCACGATCTCATGCAAGAGGGTGCCCTCAGTCTAACAGATACTCTCAATATCGGCTTAGATATTTGTCGAGGGCTAAAAGCAGCGCATGCACACAAAATTATGCATCGCGATATCAAACCGCAGAATATTTTACTCACAACCGGGAAAGAGGCAAAAGTCGCCGACTTTAGTATCGCTCGCATATTTGGCGAAACCACCGAATTCGCTGAGACCATGGCTGGCACCCGACGCTACATGGCACCCGAACAACACTACGGAGCTTACGACTATCGCGCGGATCTTTATTCCACAGCACTCATCTTGTATCAAGCCGTAACCGGACGATTCCCTTTTTCAGGTGAGAACAAGGAGATTGATAAGAAGAAAGCCGCCGGAGAAATAGAAGAAATCCATAGATGTCCCGAAGTACTCCGCAATTTCTTACAAAAAGCACTTCACCGACAACTCTCAGAACGCCATCAGAGTGCCGATGAGATGTACGAAGAACTGGATCGGATTCGCCAAGATGAGTATGTTAAACAAGCATCCCAACTTATTGATGCGAGCGTTAATTCCAATAATCCGAGATTAGCGGAAGCACTTGAGCGATACCGTAAGACGTTTCGCCTCTCGCTCGCAGATGCTGAACGGATGAATCAAAACCTCTTTTTTCAGCGACGGCAGAATGAGGAAAATGGTAAACGCGAGAAGATCGCAACCCAAGTTCAAAGACACTATACGCTCGCCACACGTTACATCGAAAGCCAAGACTTTCGAAGCGTCCTTTCAGAACTCCACAAAGCAAGTCGTCTCTGCATTGACGAACAGGATTTAACCGAAACTATAGACGATGTGTTTGACGAGCTCAGTGCCGCGAACATGGTCTTCCCATCAAGCCCGACTGTTGAGGAAATTGTTGTACTCATTCAGAAATTACCAGAGAATGAAAATGCTGTCCTTCGTACATGGTTTGAGCATCAAATACCGGCACCGGAAGAAACAACAGATATAACGCCCATACGCCCTCGTGTTAGAGCAACCGGCAGTTATCGACTCGTGATGGAGGAAGCTTCACCGGAATTCCTACTCGATCAGGTTCACAGCGATATCCAATACCCACACGAGATAGAAGCATTTCGTATCTTCCGGCAGATCCAAATCTATGAACAACAGGGGCGAACCCGGCAGTGCCACGTGCTTTATAGGAAACTCGGTAGATTCTATCAAAAACAGGCGAACAACTTTGTCAAGAAAGACGATTTAGAACTCGTTGCCAACTGTTATACGCGCGCTCGTTTTGCTTACACGGTCGCAGAGAAGCAGCGTCTCGCCAGAAAAAATGCCAAAAAAGGTGGGATTTATTACACGCGCTTGGCACGTCAATTTGAACTACAGCGTTCATGGGAAGAAGCAGGGAAATCTTATATTCTTGCTGCTTACAATCATGGCTACGCGAATTTGCCGTCACTCGTTGAAGAATGCCATCGTATGGCAACCGTCTGTTATTTTAACGCTGCTGAAAGTGCGCATCTCAATGATGATTTACAAACCGCTTATGACTATTACACGTTAATCTTAGCAGTCGGTGAAAAAATGTCTACACCGACAAAAATGGTAAGCGAAGCACAGAAATTGATGTCGGAAATCCCGGTCGAAAGTTAAAGGAACTACAGGTGAAAGCAGCTTTAAAGCGCGGAGAAGTGCTTGTCGGAACATTTGTACTTGAATTCGCTGGCTCCGCGATTGCAACACTTCTCGCAAGTGCCGGGGCAGACTTTATTATCGCAGACTTGGAACATAGTTCCTTTTCCATGGAAACTATTGGACGGACAATTCGGAACGCACGTGGTTCAAACCTTCCTTGTATTGTCCGCGTTCCCATACTTGAACGTCATTTTGTCTCTCGGGTACTTGATGCAGGAGCAACCGGGGTCATGATTCCTCGGGTCGAATCCTGTGAAGACATTGAGAAAATTAAAAAGTGGACAAAATACGCCCCCGAAGGTGACCGAGGAGTCGCTTTCGGCATTGGACATACCGATTATGGTGACTTCACAAAACTCGATACCAGAGCGTATGTCCACAACGCGAATCAGGAAATTCTCACCATCGGGCAGATTGAAACCATCCAAGCCGTTGAAAACCTAAATGAAATCCTCGATGCCGGTGAGTTAGATGTTGTATTTATTGGTCCCTACGACCTATCCACGTCTTTGGGTATCTCTGGTGAGCTCAACCATCCACTGCTTTTAGAAGTTATAAAAAATATTATTAACCTCACGCAGATGCATAACATCCCTTTAGGCTGTTATGTCAACGACTTTGCGGGTGGTGAACAGTGGTTGAATCTTGGCGTTCAACTGATCGCTTGCGGAAATGATGCTTTTCTCTTAACTCGTAAATTTGCTGAGGAACATCAAAAATTTAAAGATGCCGTAACCGATTTGAACGCTCGTAAATGAGGGTTTGACGGATTTTTAATTTCTAAAATAGGACACGCGCTGCGAAAAAATGGAAACTTACGATATTCTCACAATCGGACGAAGTTCTTTAGACCTATACGCGAATGACATCGGTGCCGCGTTTCCAGATATTAAAAGTTTTGGTGCCTTTGTTGGTGGATGTCCTACGAATATCAGCGTTGGTGTTCAGCGGCTTGGGCTTCAAGCTGCACTCCTCACCGCTGTCGGTGAAGATCCCGTTGGGGAGTTCCTACTCAAATTTTTGAAAGATGAGGGCGTTGAAATCCGGTTTATTCCACACAAACCCGGGTGCCGAACAAGTGCAGTCGTTCTCGGTATTGAACCGCCAGATCGGTTCCCGCTCATCTATTACCGCGATAACTGTGCGGATATTGAGCTCACTATTGACGATGTTCTCGCTGCGCCGATCGCTGAAAGTCGAGCCGTGCTAATATCTGGAACTGGCTTGAGTAAAGAACCGAGTCGCAGCGCGACGCTCTACGCTGTAGAACAAGCACAAGCACTCGGCAAACACGTCTTTTTGGATCTTGATTTCCGTGCGGATCAGTGGCATGATCCAAGAGCATTCGGTGTTGTCATGCGATCAGCTTTACGTTATATTGATATTGCAATCGGGACAGAGGAAGAGATCAAAGCGGCAACGCTTACGAGTCTTTCACAACTCACAATTGAACACTCTCAAATCTCGAATCCTACGATTGAAGGGGATATGACACTTGCTATGGAGACGCTTTTAAGTGCCGGTCCAGATGCGCTAATAGTGAAACGTGGGATTGAAGGTGCGGATGTTCATTTAGCGAACGGAGAAATCGTTCACGCTGAACCCTTTCCTGTCGAAGTTTACAATACGCTCGGTGCCGGTGATGCTTTCGCGAGCGGATTTCTTTACGGTCATCTCAGTGGTTGGGGTTGGGAAAAATCTGCCCGTCTCGGCAACGCTACAGGTGCGATTGTCGTAACACGGCACGGTTGTGCGAACTTTATGCCGACAATGCCCGAAGTTGATGAATTTGTCGCGGAACGCGGCGGATGGTAAATATACTTTGGTTTAGGTTCCATACCGCACCAGACACTACATCAAAGGAGCAGCAATTTTTATGAAAACACAAAAACTCACGATGGGACAAGCCATCGTTCAATTTCTTCGACAACAATATGTTGAACGAGATGGGAACGAAACCCAATTTTTTGCCGGTATGTTCGGGATCTTCGGCCATGGAAACGTTGCGGGTATCGGGCAAGCGTTGCATCAGTATTCCGATTCCTTCCGTTTCTACCAGACTCGGAACGAACAATCGATGGTACACACCGCCGCTGCATTTACGAAAATGAACAATCGCCTGCGAACCTTTGCCTGCACCTCATCCATTGGACCTGGGGCAACAAACATGATTACAGGTGCTGCAGGTGCAACGATTAACCGACTGCCGGTCCTCTTACTACCGGGGGATATCTTTTCCACACGCTTAGTTGCCCCAGTGTTACAGCAGCTTGAGTCTTCCAGTTCACAGGATTATTCAGTAAACGATTGTTTCAAGCCGATTTCACGGTATTGGGATCGGATTAATCGCCCAGAACAGATAATTACTGCCTTGCCAGAGGCAATGCGAGTGCTGACATCGCAGGCTGATACCGGAACAGTAACCTTAGCACTTCCACAAGACGTTCAGGCTGAAGCGTATGATTATCCCGCACAACTTTTTGAGAAACGCGTTTATACCATCTCTCGACCTCGCGCTGATGTAAGCCTACTGAATCGGGCAGCGGCGTGGATCCGCGAGAGTAAATCTCCTTTGATTATCGCTGGTGGTGGTGTTATCTACGGTGAAGTTACAGCAGAACTCGCACAATTCGCAAAGCAAACCGGTATTCCTGTCGGTGAAACCTTCGCCGGAAAAGGTTCACTGCCCTATAACCATTCACAGAATCTTGGCGCAATCGGCGCGACGGGAACGCCAGGGGCGAATATCACTGCCCGAGAGGCAGATTTGGTGATTGCAATTGGCACGCGCTTGAGCGATTTCACGACTGCTTCTAAGACTGCTTTCCAAAACCCCAACGTCCGTTTCATCAATATTAATGTTGCGGAATTCGATGCCTTTAAACATGCCGCTTTACCGCTTGTCGCAGACGCTCGCGTCACACTTAATGAACTCGCTGCCGCCGTAGGGAACTATCACATTGATGCTACCTACGCCGAGCAAATCAAGAACTATCGCGACGAATGGGAAGAAGAAGTGGATCGGCTTTACCATCTTGGTCACAGTCCTTTGCCGAGTCAAAGTGAGGTCATCGGTGTGGTTAACGAATTTTCACGTCCAGAAGATGTAATGGTCTGCGCGGCAGGGAGCCTTCCGGGAGATTTGCACAAGTTATGGCGAACCCGTAATCCGAAACAGTACCACTTAGAGTACGGATACTCGTGTATGGGCTACGAAATCGCTGGCGGATTGGGCATCAAAATGGCAGATCCGAACCGAGATGTCTACGTCATGGTAGGTGATGGTTCATACTTAATGCTCGCACAAGAAATCATCACATCAATTCAGGAAGGTTTTAAACTCATTATCGTGCTTGTGAATAACGAGGGACATAGTAGCATCGGTGGATTGTCGCGGGCAACTGGTGCACAAGGCTTCGCTACCCGCTTCCGCTACCGGGATGAAAAGACTGGTGAACTTGAAGGGAACTTTTTACCGGTAGATCTCGCCGCGAATGCCGCCAGTCTTGGTGCCAAGGTAATTGAAGCGACAACCTTGCAAAGCCTGAAAGCCGCACTCCATGAGGCACGCGAAGCTGAGCATACAACCGTTGTGAAGATTGATGTAGATTACTACCAAGGGGTTCCACGCTACGAATCGTGGTGGGATGTTCCTATCGCGCAAGTCTCCGAAGTAGACACGGCGCAAGAGGCGTATGAAGAATACGAATTAGATAAGCGAAAGGAACGCTACTTCCTTTAGTCTATTGAATCAATACGAACGAAGGGAAAGTCATGAAAGCATCAGAACTGTTAGCAAAAGTCAAATCGGGACAAGCTATTGGGTGTGATTCATGTGATGAGAAAATCCCAGCCAATGACGTTTTGGAATTTGTGTTTAAGTTGGGGACACTCGCGCCGCGCATGGAAAACGCAAATGTCGGTGATATTACCTGCGTTAAATGCCAAACTGCAGATCCAGATATTAATATTGAACCGCGCGGACCGGATGTTAAATTCGTTCGTGGCGGCTAAGCTGTAACGGCTGATATCCGTATTCGTCTACACTTTGATATGTCGGAATATATTGTTGGCAGGAACCCAGTTATAGAACATCTACAGCGCGGGACTCAAGCCGTAGAAAAAATCTGGATTGCTGAACGGAATACCCACTCGCGCATCCGACATATCGTCACAATGGCAGAAAAGGCGGGTATCCCTATAAAGCGCTGTACACGACGCGAACTCGATCGGCTTGAGCCATCTGTACCACACCAAGGTGTTATCGCCTTTGTGATTCCAGGGCGTTACGATGATCTGTCATCAATACTCGAAAAAATAGAACGCAGTGAACACAACGCGCTCTTAATTATATTGGATAACATTCAAGATCCAAGAAACCTTGGGGCGGTTCTCCGGACGGCTGACGCCGTGAATGCTGATGCTGTTATCATTCCAAAAAATCGTGCTGTCGGTGTCACAGCAGCTGTACACAAAGCATCGGCAGGTGCGTCCACATATATGCCTATCGTCAAAGTGACGAACATTGCCCATACCATAGACACCCTTAAAAACAGAGGGATATGGGTTGCCGGTGCCGCCGAGAGCGCATCTTGTCTATACACAGAAGCTGACTTTAAAGTGCCATTGTGTCTTGTTTTGGGGAGTGAAGGTAAAGGCCTCCGGCGGCTTGTCAAGCAAAAATGTGATTATCTCGTTAACTTGCCGATGTTAGGAAAGATTGACTCTCTCAACGTTTCAGTTGCAGCCGGTGTGCTGTTATATGAAGTAATTCGGCAACGCGACGTGAAATAAATCGGCGTACTTCAAATGAAGTTTTCTTCCTTCAGGCTAACAAAAATCCCATCGCCGATAATAATGTGATCCAACACTTTTATCCCAATTTGATTTCCAGCCTCAATCACTTGTTTTGTTGCCCGAATGTCCTCTTGACTCGGCTGTGGATCTCCAGATGGATGATTGTGAACGAGGATAATTGAATTCGCTGACTCCTCAATAGCGAATCGGAAAATTTCGCGAGGGTGAAAAACACTGGCGTTGAGCGTGCCTTCAAAGACTGTTCCTTCTGACAATAATCTTTTTCCCCAACTCAAATCGTCACTCAGTTCACCAGTGATGCCTTTGGTTGTCACACCCCCCTTGGTGTCAAGGCACAAGACACAAACGATCTCCTTCTGTAGGTACCGCATTTTAGACATCATCAGATCAGCAACATCAGCCGGAGATGTAATTTTATCGCGGTCGGCGTGGAAACGTGCCAATCGTTTTCCGAGTTCAAGTGCCGCGACGATCTGCGCGGCTTTTGCCTCACCGACGCCTTTAATCTTCTCAAATTGTTTAGACTTATGGTCAGCCATCCGCTTCAAATCACCTTCAAACGCCATAAGAATCTGTTCACCAAGCTGAATAGCGGTCGTTCCTTGGAAACCATTTCTGAGAATAATAGCCAGGAGGTCAGAATCTCTCAGTGCCTCTGGTCCATGTTTCCGGAGTCTTTCACGGGGACGTTCATCCTCCGGGAGGTCCTTAATGCGTATAGGGTTCGCTTCGTACATTGCTTTCCTTTCTGTCTCGTAGAAATTCGCCAACATTATACTCTATTTCAGTGTTAAAAACAAACGAAATCCGATTGCATTTCAGGAATATTGAGACCCAGATTTTTTTTGCCCAAAAAATTTAAAAATATAGACCGATAGTAAGTAGTTTCCTTGCAGTTGGAGGGCTGTCCTTACTTTAAGGAAGTTTTAAGTTTGAAAAGAGCAAATTCTTTTTGGCAAGGTTTCGCAAAATCAAAGATATCCTCAAATTGCAGGTTGACAAATATTTTCAAATAGTTTAGAATTAGAAGTGTGAATCGAAGTTTCAGTTTTCCAGCAAATAAAAAAAGGAGACAATCATGGCAACCACGATTCGCCAGAAAGATGGTGTTGCAATCTTAGAACCGAGTGGAAAAATAATGGGTGCCTCAGTATCGGAATTACGAGAGGCAATCACCTCGCAGATTGATGCCTCCGATGCGCCACGCATTCTCATTAATTTCGATCGGGTCAACATGATGGATAGTTCAGGTCTTGGCACGCTGATGGGGGCACATGTCGCCGCAACGCGAAAGAAAGGGCGTATTGGTGTCATCAACGTCGGAACAAACATAAAAAATCTTATTGTCCGTAGTCGGCTCGTCAGCATCTTTGAACATTTCGAGACCGAGGACGCTGCAGTTTCGGCACTGTCAAGCGAGAGTTAAGTGCTGTGATTGGAATGTCCGCCCATAACCTAAACGCGCAGTAGTATTAGGAGTATGTACACTATGGCAATCACCGTGTCTGAGAAAGAAGGTGTCATTATTTTCAGACTGAGCGGCAGAATTATCGCCCCGGGGGTTACAGAAGTATCGGAAACCGTGGAGGAGGCACTCGCAGTGCACTCCTCACCTCCGAGACTCGTGTTTGACTTCAAAGAAGTAACGGGAATGGACAGTTCTGGGCTTGGTGTCCTCATGAAAGTCTATTCCGATATCCACCCCCGCGGCGGGGAAATAGCAGTGATTAATGTCAACAAACATGTCAAGAATCTTATTGTCATGGCGCGCTTAATCACTGTCTTTAAAAACTTTGAGAGCGAAGAAGATGCTGTTGCTGCCTTGCTGCAGCAAGCCGAGTGAGATTCAGACTAATCTTAGATTTATTGTAGCGAGGGTGCTTTGCTAACGTCGAAAACTTCTGAGTAAAGTCCTACTGCCTCGCATCTATAAGGGAATGTCTCATGATAAAAAATATCCTCGTTGCCATCGGTGATACGGATTACGAGAAAAATGCATTTGAGTACGCCGGACAACTCGCAGTCCTTTTAGGAACGCATTTATCGTGTGTTTTCTTTCAGGACAGCCAGCATGGTGGGAACGCTGATGTCGCAGAGACCGTCATACGTCGAACCGAGACGGAGTGCTCGCTTTACGATTTCTTGGATTACCACATTGAAGCTGTCGCTGGCAACCCGCGACAGATGATCTGCGAAAAAGCACATTCCGCGGACCTTGTTGTTGTCGGGCTTCCTGAAGATGTAAGAAAGCGTCGCCTGAAACTTATCCAAAACCAAATCGACGACGTGCTGCTCCACATCACGAGACCTATTATTGTGGTGCACGAACAATGCACACTCTTGCGGAAAATACTTGCTGTCCACCATGGAGATACCTATTCTGATCATGCCTTAGGGCTTGTCGCCGAAATCGGGGAGTTAACAAAAGCCGGAATATTGGGACTCGCCCTTTCAAGCACACAACAGGAGGCAACCCAGATTAAGCAGCAGATGGAGGCATATTTGAAATATTATGACGTTCAAGCCGACTTTCTCACGGCTCGTGGCTTTACGGTAACAAACATCTTGGAAAACGCAGAGGAAAATGATTGCGACCTCATTGCACTCAGCGCGAGTCATCATGGAAGATTGTACGAGCTTGTTTTCCAAAGTACTACGCAAAGTGTTGTAAAAGTCGCAAACCGGGCAGTTCTCGTAACAACATAAATTTACGTGACGCACGAGGTGCTCTTACCTCGCATCTTGTGGAGGTAAACATGAAGCTTAAAGACACAACTGGCAAGCACATATTAAGAGATGAAATCATTGAACCAAACTGCTTCTTAGAGATTTCCACGGATATGTTCGGGTATATCAGTTGTGACGGTAGTTTCGTCGCACTCAACTCGGTATGGGAAGAAATTCTTGGGTTCACAAAATTAGAACTTCAGAACTCCGAATGGTCTGCGCTCATACATCCGGAGGATCGGGAGGAGATGCTTAACGAGATCGAAAAGGTGAAAACAGGAAAACGTGTAAGACCCTTTGAAAGCCGGTTTCAGCGCAAAAACGGGTCCTACAGATGGTTAAGATGGCGCGCGATAAAAGATGCCGAGCAACAGCTCTGTTATGTCGTCGCAACAGATATAACACCTCGAAAGCAGTTAGAAGCAAGATTGAAAGAGAGTGAAACCCGATTCCAGCAATTAGCGGCGAAACATGTCCAAGAAGGGGATCTGTTGCATACCCTGATGGAGAATACCCCTGACCACATCTATTTCAAAGATACGGAGAGTAGATTTATACGGATCAATCGCTCTTTAGCAGATCGGTTCGGTTTAAAAAATCCCGCAGAGGCAGTCCAAAAAACCGACTTTGACTTCTTCACTCGTGAACACGCACAACAGGCATATCAGGACGAACAAGATGTCGTTGAATCTGGAAAACCAATTGAGGCGAAACAGGAAAGAGAGACTTGGCCCAATGAGCAGGATACCTGGGTATCAACGACTAAAGTCCCGATTCGAGATAGAGAGGGACGTATAGTCGGAACATGCGGTATTTCACGGGATATAACTGAGTACTATCGCGCCCAACAAGCCGTTGAGTACGCAAGCCGCGCCAAAAGTGATTTCCTCGCAAACATGAGTCACGAACTGCGCACACCTTTGAATGCGATCATTGGATTCGCTGAAATTCTACGAGATGAACTTGTCGGAAGCATTAACGCCGAGCAAAGAGAGTGCATTAATGATATTCACATTAGTGGCGAACATCTGCTCGAAATGATCAATGACATCCTTGATCTTTCAAAGATTGAAGCAGGAAAAATGGCACTCCAATTAGAGACCTTCTCTATTGTTGAAGCCGTTGAGGAAGTCAACGCCATTATTACCGCACTTGCTGTAAAGAAGGATCTTGACCTTACCTTGAACTATAACCAGAACGGTATGATTGAAGCTGACCGAGTTAAATTCAAGCAGATTTTCTATAATCTACTCTCCAATGCAGTAAAATTCACTCCAGAAGGCGGGAAAGTCGCGACGCAACTCGAAGTTGGAACGACAGAACTGCGAGCCGGAGTTATTGATACAGGTATAGGTATCTCCGAAGCAGATCAAGCGAAACTCTTCGCCCCGTTTACACAAATCGATACGTCAAAATCTCGGCGGTACGGTGGAACAGGTCTCGGTTTAGCCTTGACACATAGGCTTATCATGTTACACGGTGGCGAGATTAGTGTGACAAGCCAAGAAGGAGAAGGGAGCAATTTCGCTCTGAGAATCCCTCTTCAACAATTAAATAAGGTGTGAAACCAACATAGGTCTGGTAAAGAGACATAGGACGAACAAGGCAGGAGATTTGGCACCGCAACTTTCGTTCATTTCATAACTGCTGGCTTGAATAAAAGGCAACCTGTGAAAACTGAAAACCCACCCCCAACCGAAGAACAGGCAGAACCGCAAAAGCGTATTTTGGTGATTGAAGACCAAGAGTTGAACCGCAAAGTTGTGCGGATTGTCCTGCAATCGAAGGGGTATACAGTCGTGGAAGCGACTGATGCTACGGAAGCACTGGCAAGCTTGGAAGACGCAATACCACAACTCATTCTCATGGATATTGCTTTACCCGGACAAAGCGGCGAAGATTTAACACGACGGATTAAAGCCAATCTTGCATGGGTAGATATACCAATTATTGCCCTGACAGCCGCAGCTATGTCTGGTGACAGGGAACGCATTCTTAAAGCTGGATGCGATGATTATCTCAGTAAACCTATTGACATCAAAGTTTTAGTGGAGCGTGTAGAAACTCACATCAAGAGGACAGAAACATGAACAAGGAAGTGATTCCTGAACAGCAAGCAGATGCGAAAATCCTTGTGGTTGATGATGAACCCAAAAATGTCAGAATTCTCCAAATTCAACTCAACGCACGAGGGTATACAGTCTACACAGCCGCAGATGGACTTGAGGCACTTGATATCGTCGAAAAAGAAATGCCGGATCTCATCTTGTTGGACATCAACATGCCGAGAATGGATGGGTTTGAAGTTGTCAAACGAATCCGATTGAACGAGGTTACCGAATTTATTCCAATTGTGATGATAACGGCTCTACGGGACACCCGCGAAAATCGAATTAAATCTATTGAGGCTGGTGCCGATGATTTTATTGAGAAGCCTTTCGATAGTTTAGAGGTGCTCGCCCGAGTTCGCTCACTCTTGCGGATTAAACGCTACCAAGATACACTTGCAGAGTATAACACCCGTTTGCAAGAAGAACTCCAAATGGCACGAAGTATTCAAGAAATTCTGATTCCTCAGAATGGTGTGCAGGAATTGTCAGGATTTCGGATTGCTTCACACTGCCGACCTGAAATGGCAGTCGGTGGGGATTTTTTTGATATCTGGGAAATTGCACCGAATCGACTCGGTGTTTTTATTTCTGATGTTATGGGACATGGTGTTTCAGCTGCTTTCGTAACAGTCTTCATTAAAACAATTTTGGCAGAATTCCAGCAACAAATCGAAGATAATCCAGGGTATCTCCTTGAAATACTAAACACCCGTTTTAATGATTTGATTAGTTCACGACTGTTCATGTTTGCAACAGCCTTTTGCGGTATCATTGATCTTGATAAGGGCGAACTCATCTGTGCCAACGCCGGGCATTCATTCCCACTCCTGTACAACACCCATCAACAGACATACCAAGCTATTGGCGATCAACACACAGGAAATGGGTTGGGCATTTGGCGGGATTCTGTGTATGAAACGGTGCATTATCCATTTGATCGGTTGGGCAAAATGTTCCTGTATACCGACGGTGTTTACGAAGTTAAAAACCCACAAGGCGAAGAATTTTCAATAGAGCGCCTCCAAAAATTAGTGTGTACATGCGCAAAGAAATCTGCAGCAGAACTCATCACCAGCGTCTCGGAAGCCATTGATGCTTTCACCGACGACTGCCCGAAAGACGATGATCTAACACTTATCGCTCTTGAGGTTTCAGGGGGAGATTAAATTTCGATATCTCTTGGTTTTAAAAAACGAAAAACGACTCGAACGTCGGTTCCGCCTGCCTCATTTGGTCGCATTTCGTGCATATCCGAGAGAGATTTAGCGATGAAAATGCCGTGCCCACTCTCATTGTTTGGAGAACGGTTCATCTCAATCTCTGAAAGTCTTTCATGTGTTAGCCAACTCTTTTCTCCGGCATGCCGTGTACCCGTATCCCTTACTAAAATTTCAAGGGCATGTGTATCAATACGGATACACAGTTTAACACCGACTGTCGCATTCACCGAGCCGTGATGTACTGCATTACTGCAGATTTCGTCAAGCACGAGTTGAATGTCTGCTACACGTTTTCTGGAGAATCCGAGGCTTTTTGCGAGGTTTCCAACAAATGCCCGAGCAGGTTCTATATAAAAGGCAGCACTCGGAATTTGAAGTTGAATATCTGCTTGCGCCATGTACTAAATTTACTTTGTTTAAAACGCTGCGAGGGCACTGTTTTCTGATTCGTAGATTTCGACGACACTGGATGCACCAATAAGATTGAAGGTCCGTGTTAAATTGTCTGCAAGTGCGCAAATTTTAAGGTCGCCACCATTCTGGCGAAGCCGTTTTGCAACACCTACCAAGGCACCCACAGCCGTGCTGTTTATATGACTCACTTGACTGAGATTCACAACAACCCTCTCAACCTTCTCCGCTAAGAGTCCTTCAAGCATCTTCCGTAAATCGGATGCTGCGTAACTACTCAGGTCTGTTTTTATTTCAATTATTTTGATACCGGATTCCTCTCGGAGTTTCATTAATTTTGTCGAATCCATAGAAATCACCTCCCATAGATTAAAGCCAGTCCTAACTCAAGGAACCGTTCTTAAATCCTATCTTAAATCGATAAAAAAATCAAGCAAAATTCTGTGTTTGAACCGCAAATTACAGAGATATTTTCCAATGGCGATGCTTTCTCAGAATTAAATTATATGAATAAAAAAAATATTGTTGATTTTCTTTGTGCATTTATGATACACTATTATGCAACCGATTTGGAAGTGCCAAAAGCACTTTGAATATAAGGAGGAACTGGCGGATTAACGCCGTCGTGCGTTTTTAAATGGACCAGGTATCTTAATGAACAACGAACAAGCAAATACAAATGCGTCCACTGTTGATGTGGAAGATGAAAAACAACCAACTGAGGATTCAGTTGAAGTGAATCAGGAAGTAGCCAGCGAGACAGAGGCTTCAGAAGTTGCAGAAACAGCTTCTGCAACCAACACAGACACTGAGGAGTATGAAGAAGCCGCGGACAGTGAAGTGGAAGTGACTGCTGGCGATGCTGATGTTGAAGAAGCAACAACGCTTACTGATGAAACCGTCCCCGAAGAGGTAGTAGAGGTGGCTGATAGCGATGCTGAAGAAACAGTAGTAATCGCCGATGAAACCGTACCTGAAGAGGTAGTGGAAGTAGTCGCTGCGGATGCGGATACTGAAGAGACAGTAACACCTACTGACGAAACCGCCTCTGAAGAGGCAGCACCAGAAGAACCAGCGGAATCAATGAGTCCGGAATCTCTTGAAGAAGCGTATGATAATTCGATCAAGGCGTTTACAGATGGCGAAATAGTTAAGGGGATTGTCGTAGATGTCAGTCGCGATGAAGTAATGATTGACATCGGCTTTAAGTCCGAAGGTTATATCCCAGCGTCTGAATTCGATGCGGGACAAAACGATTTGCCTACTGTTCAGGTGGGCGATGAGATTGATGTCTATATTGTACGGCGCGAAGACTCTGAAGGACAAATAGTCCTTTCGAAAAAGATCGCCGATCAAACACTCATTTGGGATGAAATTGCGACCGCGTACGAAGCAGGTACACCCGTCATGGGACGTATCATCGAACGAATTAAGGGTGGGCTACGCGTCAGCGTTGGGTCCCTCCGAGGTTTTTTACCGGCTTCGCAAGTTGAATTGCGCCCTATCCAGAACCTTGAACAGTATGTAGGGCAAACGCTTGAAATGAAAGTTATCAGCCTGAGTAAGCGGCGGCATAACATTGTTTTGTCGCGGCGTGCTTGGTTGGAAGCCGAACTTGTCCAAAAACGCTCAGAAGTGCTCAACACACTTGAAGTTGGCCAACAGGTGACAGGAGTGGTAAAAAACATCACTGCTTTTGGTGCTTTTGTTGACTTGGGCGGCGTTGATGGGTTACTTCACAAGACAGATATGGCGTGGAAACGGATACATCATCCGTCTGATGTCGTCTCTGTTGGGGAGGAAATTGAAGTCCAGGTCATCGGTATCAACCAAGAGAATGAGAAAATTTCCTTGGGCTTGAAGCAGAAAACTCCTGATCCATGGACAGACATTGAGGGAAAATACCCGGTTGGCTCTACGGTTCGGGGTGTTGTTGTTAATATTGTCAATTATGGTGCGTTTCTACAGCTCGAAGAGGGTGTCGAAGGCTTAATTCATGTCTCTGAGATGGCATGGACCCGCCGTAACGTTGCCCCATCGAGAATCGTCAATAAGGGTGATGAAATTGAAGCCATTGTCCTGGAAATCTCAAGGGATGACAAACGTATTTCACTTGGGCTCAAGCAGCTGCAACAGAATCCTTGGGAACTTTTGGAAGAGAGATCCCCTGTTGGTAGCAAAATCACCGGACGTATCCGAAATTTAACCAGTTTTGGGGCGTTTGTTGAAATTGAACCAGGAATTGACGGTTTAATCCATACCTCGGATCTCTCGTGGACGAAACGTGGTACTGCAGCCAATGACGAACTTAAGGAAGGCAGTGAAATTGAGGTAGTCGTATTACAGATTGACGCCGCTGAACGTAGAGTTTCATTGGGACTCAAGCAGACACAGCCTGATCCATGGGCAGAAGTACCAGAAAAATACAAGGTCGGTTCTGTTGTCCGAGGCAAAATTGTCAATCTTACGAGTTTTGGAGCGTTCACGAAACTTGAGGAAGGTATTGAAGGCTTAATTCACATTTCTGAACTCGCAGACCGACGGATTGAAAAACCAGAAGAGGTGGTTTCCGTAGGCGACGAGTTAGATTTGAAAGTGATTAATCTATCTCCAAAAGATCGACGGATCGGATTGAGTTTGAAAGCACTCCTTGCCGAGCAAGAGCGCGCTGTGACAACTGAAGAAGAACAGCCGGTGAGAACGCGATCCGAACGACCACCTCGATCACGACGTGAACGGGAACCGAGACGGCAAATACCAGCACACGAAGAGACTGTCACCACATTAGGGGCATTGCTCAAAGAGGAAATGGGTAAGTCGAACGCGGAGAGTCCTGAAAACATTCAGAGCGTTGAAAGTGCGGAGAGTTCTGAGAACGTTGAGAACACTGAAAGCGTTGAGAGTGTAGAAAGTTCTGAGAACGTCGAAAACGTTGAGAGTGTAGAGAGTTCTGAGGACGTTGAGAACACGAAGAATTCTGAAAATTAATGTTTTTCGTATCCTCATCCTACATTAAATCCAAACTTTCGGAGCAGAGGCGAAAATATAAAGCGAAAAATCTCGCTGCGGAATGGATCTACATTTTTTAAAATGTAGGGGCGAGTTTTCGCGCGCCTATTTTCGTTATTTCACCTGCATGGGTGGGCATATTGCCCACCCGTCCTCTCTTGCACGAAAGGCTTGGTAAGGCACAAAGCCCTTGCTCCACAAGGCGGAGCGAGAATAGATACGTAGACTTAGGAGATGTGGAATTGAGCAAAAATTTTTTGTTTACGTCCGAATCCGTTACTGAAGGACACCCGGACAAAATCGCGGACCAGATTTCTGACGCGGTACTTGATACCATATTCACAAGCGATCCAATGGCGAGAGTCGCTTGTGAAACCTTGGTCACAACAGGACTTGCTGTCATTACTGGTGAAATCACAACCACAGCAAACTACGATGCCCAACAAATCGCACGAAAAGTATTAACTGATATCGGTTATACCGATATTGAATACGGCTTTGATGCCAAACGAAGTGCTGTATTGAGCATCATTGATAAGCAATCACCTGATATAGCAATGGGTGTAAACCCTGGTGGTGCAGGCGATCAAGGATTAATGTTTGGGTACGCATGTACCGAAACACCAGAATTGATGCCTCTACCAATTACTCTCGCCCATCAACTAACCCAGCGTTTGGCTAAAGTTCGCAAAGATCGTACCCTCCCGTTTATCCGTCCCGATGGAAAATCTCAAGTAACAGTAGAATATGTTGACAGTAAACCTAAGGCTGTCACTACAGTTGTCATTTCTGCACAACACGATCCTGATGTTACGGATAGCGAGTTACGAGAAGCGATTGTTGAAGAGGTTATCAAAGAAATTGTCCCTGAAAATCTCCAAAGCCCAGATATTAAATATCATATCAATCCAACCGGACGTTTTGTGACGGGAGGCCCCCAAGGTGATGCCGGATTAACCGGACGAAAAATTATTGTTGATACATACGGGGGGATGGGACGGCATGGTGGAGGTGCGCTTTCTGGGAAGGATCCTACTAAAGTAGATCGGAGTGCGACTTACGCAGCACGGCACGTCGCTAAGAACCTTGTTGCCGCGGGTCTCGCAGAGCGGTGTGAAATTCAACTCTCCTACGCAATCGGTAGAAAAGACCCTATTTCTGTCATGGTGGATACGTTTGGGACTGGCGATGCAGAGGCTCTCACTAAACTTGTCAACGCACACTTCGATTTAACACCGGCAGGCATCATAGAAGGGTTGAAATTACGCCAGCCTATTTATCAAAATACTGCCGCATATGGACATTTCGGACGTGAGGAACCTGGCTTCACTTGGGAAGAAACCGACTACGTCGAAAAACTCCGGTAGATTAAAAAATAAGAATACCAGAAAACATAAAGGAAAATAATGAACTACGACATAAAAGCAACGGAACTCGCGTCAGCTGGTAAACAACGAATTGATTGGGCAAACCGATTCATGCCCGTTTTAGATTCCATCCGCGAGCGGTTTCAGAATGAACGCCCGTTGGATGGATTGAGAGTCGCAGCGTGCCTACATGTGACAACTGAAACAGCTAACTTGATGAAGACCCTGAAAGCTGGTGGAGCCGAGGCGGTTGTTTGTGCGTCAAATCCACTCAGTACGCAGGATGACGTTGCCGCATCTCTCGTCGTTGACGAGGGAATTGGCGTTTTTGCTATTGACGGAGAGGATATAGAAACCTTTTACAAACACATTGATGCCGCTCTTGAGACGCGACCCGCGATCACCATGGATGATGGGGCGGATCTCGTCTCAAGGCTTCATTCTGAAGAAACGAATCCAGCTTTAGTGGAACAGGTCGTTGCAGGAACAGAAGAAACAACAACCGGCGTTATACGACTCAGGAGCATGGCAACCGAAGGTGTGTTGAAATACCCGATTATTGCTGTGAACGACGCACGGACGAAGCATTTTTTTGATAACCGATACGGCACCGGACAAAGCACATTAGACGGTATTATCAGAGCAACGAATCTACTCATTGCCGGAACGACAGTCGTTGTGGCAGGCTATGGTTGGTGTGGCAGAGGGGTCGCTAACCGGGCGCGCGGTTTAGGCGCGAATGTCATTGTAACCGAAGTCGATCCATTAAGAGCATTAGAAGCCGTGATGGACGGATTCCGGGTCATGCCGATGCAGGAGGCGGTCCAGGAGGCAGGTTTAGTCGTAACGCTTACAGGGGATATTCACGTCTTACGCAAGGAACATTTTGAAGTGATGAAAGATGGCGCGATTATCGCGAATTCCGGTCATTTTGATGTTGAAATTGACATACCGGCATTAGAGAAATTGAGCGTTGATAAAGGGAAAGCACGACCGTATGTAGATGTATACACCCTCGAAGGTGGCAAGAAACTCTATCTTGTTGGCGAAGGTAGATTGGTAAACTTGGCTGCTGCTGAAGGACATCCCGCGAGTGTCATGGACATGAGTTTCGCGAATCAAGCATTGTGTCTTGAGTACATCGCCCAAAATCAGGCTAATCTTGAGAGTCGTGTATATGATGTCCCCGAATCTATAGATGAAACCGTTGCGCAACTCAAATTGGAAGCATTCGGTATTGAAATTGATACACTCACGGCAGAACAGGAAAAATACCTCAACTCGTGGGAAATGGGAACTTAGCATCGTTTTTTCCAGCGTTGCTTCATATACTGTTCCAAGTTTCGATACCACCTTTTTATTAGAGAGGCACCTATGAAAAAATCAGAGATTTTAGAGGGAGCGATATTACTCCTGTCGGCGGTGCTATTATTACCGATCTGGATGGCTTCCTCTCAACAGATACAACTTCCACCGACGTTGTTGAAAGTGTTGAGTTTCTTGCAGTATCCAGTGATCATTGTGCTGAGTGTAATTTTCATTCGTCGCCTGCGACGGATTCTCCGCGCACTACGGGAAAACAAGAATAGACCGGGTCCCTTCTGATTTTAAGGAAATTGGACGTGCTGCGATAGGCGCGGTTTATAGGCTGGTATACTATAAACCGCGCCTCTATGTAGAAGGAGATGAAAGTTTAGGATGGGAGTCTTAATCGTTGGCACAGTGACCTTAGATACGGTGGAAACACCGAATAAACGCGTCGAGGATGCCTTGGGTGGTTCCGGTGTCTATGCTGCTGTCGCCGCGAGTTTTTTTCGAAACCCTGTTCGACTTGTTGGGGTCGTCGGTACTGATTTTCCACGCACTTACACAGATTTCCTCGATACCCGAGGGATTGACCTTCAAGGATTAAAACAAGTAGACGGTGGCAAATCGTTTCGATGGGGTGGTCGTTACACAGATGACTTTAACGTGCGCGATACACTGTTTACGGAGTTGAATGTTGTGAGTGATTTTCAACCTGTTTTGTCGGAAACTTACAAAGAAACCCCTTACCTCTTTTTGGCAAATAACTCGCCACGTTTACAATTGAGCATTATTGAGCAGGCAACACACCCAAAACTGATTGTCTGTGACACGATGGACTTTTGGATTAATGAGGAGCGGGAGGCTTTAGAGGCACTCTTAGCGCGTGTGGACATTCTTGTTCTGAACGATAGTGAGGCACTTTTGCTAACAGGCGATTCTAATTTGGTGCGAGCCGCACAAGCAATCCTGCGCTATGGTCCAAAGCGGGTTATAATTAAGAAAGGGGAGCACGGTGCGATCAGCGTGACGGAGTCATCTTTCTTTAGTCTGCCGGCATACCCGCTCACACAGGTAGTTGATCCAACGGGGGCTGGCGATAGTTTTGCTGGGGGGATGATGGGGTATCTGGCATCTATTGAGGACACGTCCGAAGAAGCGATACGCAGCGCAATGGTGTATGGAACGGTTATTGCCTCTTTTAATATTGAGGATTTCAGCATCAGCCGACAAAATGATGTACAGTTTTCAGAGATTTCATCGCGATATTGTGAACTTCAAGAAGCCGTCCGTTTTTAATGTAGACTGTGGATAGCTCTATCGTAAGCTGCTTCAGCGGATTCCATCACCATTTCTGCAAGGGTTGGATGCGCATGCACTGTCCCTGCTATGTCCATCGCAGTCGCACCCGTGCGAATCGCGACTGCGGCTTCGTGAATGAGGGTTGAAGCATGGGCACCAACGATATGAACACCGAGGATATCTCCGCTGTCGGCATCAGAAACGGTTTTAACAAACCCATCCGTCTCGCGTAGTCCCAATGCCTTCCCGTTCGCAGCATATGGAAATCGTCCTATTTTCACTTCGTAACCTTCATCTGTTGCCTCTTTTTCTGTCATACCGACGTGTCCAATTTCAGGTAAAGTGAAAACACACCACGGAATGACCTGATAATCCATCTCGATGCTATCCCCAAGACAGTTTTGTGCTGCAATCTTTCCTTCCGCCGATGCAACGTGTGCCAATAGATACCGACTTGCGACATCTCCAACGGCATAGATACCCGCAACGTTCGTTTGCATTCGGGTATCCACGACAATTTTTCCACCTTCTGTGCGGATGCCAACCTTTTCTAAACCTATCCCATCTGTGTTGTAACGCCTACCAATCGAGACGAGCATCTTTTCTGCCGCCATCTCTTCACCGGATTCGAGCACTGCTGTGACACCCGCATCCGATTTTTTGACATGGGTGAGTTTTGCACCCGTGTGGATAGTGATACCTTTCCGTTTCATGAAAAGTTGAATATGTCGGATAACCTGGATATCTTCAGTTGCCAAAATTGTAGGGAGTAGTTCCAACACAGTCACGCGGCAACCGAGTGCATTAAAGATGGAAGCAAATTCACATCCTGAAACGCCAGCGCCAACGATCAGTAGGCTTTCAGGGAGTTCCGTGAGATTAAGAATACCTGTTGTCGTCAAGACTTGGCTCTCGTCAATTTCAAAAATGGGCGGTTCTGCAGGTTCGGAACCTGTGGCAATGATAATATTTTTTGCGTGTAATTGTTCCGTTGTCCCGTCAGGTTTGCTAACGATAACGGTATTTCTGTCAATAAGCGTTGCTGTTCCGTTAAGGCTATCGATCCCATTCGCTTTCAGCAGCTGCGCGATACCGCCTGTGAGCTGCTGGATAACCGAAGTTTTATGATTCAATACTTGCGAGTAATCGATTGTCGTCTCGCCGTTGATATTCACACCGAAGGTAGATGCTTCTTGAACCTGTGTTGCCAAGTTGGCAACTGCAAAAAGGGTTTTCGTTGGGATACACCCGCGATTCAAACAGGTGCCACCCCACTCTCCCTTTTCTATCAGGCAGACGCTGCCACCACGTTGCGCCGCTTTAATAGCCGCGACGTAACCTCCTGGTCCTCCGCCTATTATTCCGAGATCATACGTCGACATTTTCTAACCATGGCCTCCTGAACATCGCTCCACTGCATTTCGCTATGCGTTCCGGTTAATTCCGACACGCTTAAGGATCTACACAATTCTAGGAGTCTCTCCGCCTCACCAAAAGCCTGCGTGAAACGCGGTGGGAAGCAGAACAGAAACTTAATAGTTAATGAATTGAATTTTATCACAAAGGTTGAGGGTTGTCAAGGTGAGATAGTCTAAGAGCAACACCATCCAATCCCTGAAGATCGGCACTCTTACACAGTGCTCCCTCGGAAATCAAGTGTGCTTTTGGTGCTAAATTTGACAAAAAATGTGAGGTGTGCTACAGTGACACCAGTCTGAAAACAGGAGAAAACGGATGTTTGATGGGTACTCACCAAACCAATTTGGGCCTGGGCGTTCAGCTGTCATCTGCCAACATGGAGCGGTCGCAACGAGTCAACCACTCGCCGCGCAGGGAGGGTTGCAGATTTTACAGGCTGGTGGAAACGCCGTTGATGCAGCGGTCGCGACTGCAGCGATACTTAACGTTGTCGAGCCAATGTCAACTGGCATCGGTGGAGATGCCTTTATGCTCGTTTATCAGCCCAAAGATGGAGTGATTCGTGGCTTAAATGCGAGTGGGAGGGCACCTTACGCTGCAGAACCGAAGTTCTTTACTAAGCAGGGGTTGATGAGTATACCTTCTTTTGGCAGTATGTATCCCGTCACGGTCCCTGGTACAATTGACGGGTGGGCAACGCTCCTCGACGAGTGTGGCACAATGTCGTTAGCGGAGGTCCTTCAGCCTGCCATCAATTACGCGGAAAAAGGTTTCCCAGTCAGCCCACAGATTAGTCTCGCATGGCAAGAAAGCGCACAAATGTTGGCGCAGCATCCCGACACAGCGCGGACATACCTCCAGCATGGAAAGGCACCGGCACCCGGGGAAATCTTTTACCAACCAAACCTTGCCCGGACATTTCGGTTGATTGCAGAAGGAGGGCGCGATGCCTTCTATCAAGGGGAAATTGCTGACAACATCGTGAAATTCTCCGATGAAAACGGAGGCTTATTTACGCAACGTGACTTTGCCGAACACAGATCAGATTGGATAGAACCGATTTCTACCAGTTATCGAGGCTACGATGTTTATGAGATACCACCGAATGGACAGGGCATCGCTGCACTTCTCGCACTCAATATCGTTGAAGGATTTGAATTCGGAACGATGGGGCATAACAGTTCTGAACATCTACACCGTGCAATTGAGGCAATGAAATTGGGGTTCGCAGATCTCTATGAATACGTGACGGATCCGACATTTGTGGATGTGCCAGTAGACGGACTGCTTTCCAACGACTATACAGAAAGCCAGCGAGAGCGAATTTCACCAGAGCGGGCAAACATGCAACCAAGCCCTGGTATGCCCACAATCGGAAGCGATACGGTGTACCTCTGTGCGGTTGACAACGAACGCAATGTCGTCTCTTTTATTAACAGTCTTTTCGCTGGATTTGGTTCAGGCTTAGTTGCTGGCGATACAGGTATTATGTTACAAAATCGGGGGGCAGGTTTTTCGCTTAATCCCGACCATGCGAATTGTATCGCTCCACATAAACGGACATTGCATACTATTATCCCTGGTATGATTGTGCAAAACGGGGTGCCCTTAGTCACCTTTGGTGTCATGGGAGGACAGATGCAAGCACAGGGACATTTACAATTTGTATGCAACCTTGTGGATTTCAATATGGACGTGCAAAACGCTTTAGATGCACCTCGGTTTCGAGTGATGGACGACTCGCGGATTATGCTGGAGACAGGTATTCCGATGAATATACAAGCCGCATTGGCACAGAAGGGACATCATATCATACCGGGAAACACTTTTTTTGGCGGAGGACAAGCAATTTTCATCAATCCATCCTTCGGCACGCTCGTCGCAGGTTCAGATCCAAGACGCGATGGCTGTGCTGTCGGCTATTGAGGCGAGAGGATTTTTTTTGACTTTTGGCTTAAATTAAGGTATAATATTAAAACTACAGGCGGTTTGGGTTCAAAAACTGAGAACCAAACCGAAGCATGTAAGCCCGCCAAACCGGTCGCGAATCACCGTTGACGCGATCGCGGATCGCCGTTGATTTCAAAGGCTCTCTTGCCTTGGGGCGCGCTACCTCTGGCAGGATACGAGTAGTCAGCGTCCGATTTAAGCCGTATGGAACGTCCTATCCAGCCTTAAAAAAATAAAATCCGTTTTTTGATTGTTTGTATCCTTGATAAAAAGGAGTAGGGCTAAGACACGTACACCTCGCCCTGCGGATAACATACAAAATGGCGAAAAGCGCGAAGTCCACTCTACAATGCCAATGCAAAAGAAATAAAGAAGAATGTATGGAGAATCAGTTTGCAAATGTATAATGAATTAAATGAAAAAGATGCCTGTGGCGTTGGTTTTGTCGCGAACCGTTTTGGAAATCGGAGCCATGATATTATCAAAATGGCGACACAAGCGGTCACGAATTTGACACATCGAGGCGCAGTGGCGGCTGATGCCAAAACAGGAGACGGAGCAGGCATTTTAACGCAAATTCCAGGAAAAATATTTCAAAAAGAACTTCAGAAACTCGGTGTCCACCTTGATTCGATAAATGATATGGGTGTCGGGATGATTTTCCTACCGAGGCATGACCGGGATGCACAGGCACGCGGGCGCGCAATCGTTGAAGAGACATTACAGCAGTACGGTGTTCCCTTCCTTGGATGGCGTTCTGTTCCTCAGGACTTTTCCGCTCTCGGTGCTAAAGCATTGGAAACGCTACCGGAAATCCAGCAGGTATTGGTGGGGCGTCCAGAACAACTCGCTGATGATGCTTTTGAACAACGTTTGTATCTGATATGTAAAGAGTTAGAGCATCGTGTTACAGCAGCACTCGACGAATTCCATATCGCCTCTTTTTCGCATCGGACGATTGTCTATAAGGGATTGCTCGTAGCACCCCAGCTTACCCAATTTTATCCGGATTTAAAAGATCCCGATTTTCAGGCAGCACTTGCCGTTTTCCATCAACGCTACAGTACAAATACCTCGTCCACATGGATGCTTGCCCAACCTTTTCATACACTGGCGCATAATGGCGAAATCAACACCTTGATGGGCAATCAGAACTGGATGCGGGCGCGCGAATCCGACTTGCAATCACCCCTATGGGGTGAAGACATCCGAAAACTCATTCCAATTATCAACCCACATGGAAGCGATTCCATGAGTTTGGATAATGTGTTAGAGTTGTTAACACACTCCGGTCGCGGTATCCTACATGCCATGATGTGTCTTATCCCTGAAGCCTATGAGCAGATTCCGGATATGCCGGACGAGTTGAAAGCCTGTTACGAGTATCTCTCATGTGTCAGTGAACCTTGGGATGGACCGGCGGCGGTCGCGTTTACAGATGGCGTTGTTGTCGGCGCAAGTTTGGATAGAAATGGACTGCGACCCGCACGCTACAAGGTCACCGAAGACGGGACGGTTGTTATGGGGTCCGAAGTCGGAATTATTGAACTTGATGACAGTTGCGTCGTCGAAAAGGGACGTTTGGGACCAGGGCAAATGATTGCTGTCGATACCGCACAGGGAAAATTGCTGAAAGATGTCGAGATTAAACATAATGTTGCCAAGCAGAAGCCTTATGCTGAGTGGGTGAAGAAAGGTAGCGTAACGCTACCAACCGAAAAAGATGGGGCGTATGTCACGACAGATGCTGTCCCTGAACAATTGTCAACATACCAGAAAGCTTTTGGCTATATGACTGAAGACATAGAGCGCTTTATTAAACCTATGGTGTCGGAAGCCAAGGAAGCCGTTGGCTCAATGGGCGATGACACACCGCCCTCTGTAATTTCTCGGCATCCGCGTTTGCTCTATAGCTACTTCAAACAACGTTTCGCGCAGGTTACGAATCCACCTATTGATTCGATCCGGGAACGTTTGGTGATGTCTCTGACAACACACCTCGGAAAACAGTATAGTTTGCTCACAGAAACTCCAGAACACGCTCGACTTATTCGGTTACATTCCCCAATTTTGACAAATACAGATTTACAAACATTGCGTGAACTGGATATATCCGATTTCCAGATAGAGACACTCCCTGTTTGCTTCCCCGTGGTCTCCGGCAAACAAGGCTTGGAAGGCGCATTGGAAACACTCTGTCAACGTGCCTCCGAGGCTATTGATCGCGGCGTAACACTTCTCGTGCTAAGTGACAAAGAGGTGAATCCTGACCTTGCTCCGATTCCGATGGCACTTGCTATTGGGGCTGTTCACCACCATTTGATTCGAGAAGGAAAGCGAATGCGGGCAAGTCTCATCGCTGAAACTGGAGATGCGAGAGAAGAACACCATTTTGCTGTTCTTCTTGGTTACGGCGCAACTGCAATCAATCCTTACCTTGCTTTCTCAACGATTCTTCAACTTGCTGAAGATGGTGAATTCGCAGAACTCGCCGCGTCGGAAGCCATTGACACTTATAAAGCAACCGTCGAAAAAGGTATTTTGAAAATTATGGCGAAGATGGGAATTTCGACGGTGTCAAGTTATCACGGTGCCCAAATCTTTGAAGCACTTGGTATCAATTCAACGGTTATTGACAAATGCTTTACAGGCACCACCTCACGCTTAAGTGGCATTGGCTTTGCTGAAATCGCAGCGGAGACGCTCCACTTCCACACAAAAGCGTTCTCTGGAAGTGAAGGCGACGCGTCCTTGGAAGAAGCAGGCTATTTCCGATTCCGTAGAAACGGTGAATTCCATGCCTTTAATCCGACGGTATTTAAGTCACTTCACCGATTTGTTAAGGGCGGTAAGCCGGAGGACTACGAAAAATATGCTGATGCTGTCGAAAGTGGAGAACCTTCCAGCTTACGAGATCTGCTGGCTTTCAAACCCAGCACCCCGATTCCGATTGAAGAGGTAGAGCCAGCAGAAGATATTGTTCGACGTTTCACAACGGGTAGTATGTCTTTTGGCGCGTTAAGTCGCGAGACACACGAAACTTTGGCAATCGCGATGAATCGTCTCGGCGCAAAATCAGGGAGTGGAGAAGGTGGTGAAAGTACGACACGCTTCAAACCCCAACCCAATGGAGACCTTGCTTCGAGTGCCATTAAACAGGTAGCGTCCGGACGGTTCGGAGTGACACCAACATATCTCATATCGGCGAAGGAACTGGAAATTAAGATGGCGCAGGGATCCAAACCTGGAGAAGGTGGACAGATTCCAGGGCATAAAGTAACAGCCGAAATCGCTTCTCTTCGCCACTCTGTGCCAGGAGTGCCACTGATTTCACCGCCTCCACATCATGACATCTACTCCATTGAGGATTTAGCGCAGCTCATCTACGATCTAAAACAAGCGAATCCACGGGCAAAGGTCGCTGTAAAACTGGTATCCGAATTTCTCGTTGGAACGATTGCATCGGGGGTAGCAAAGGGCTACGCCGATGTAATACAAATCAGTGGGCATGAGGGAGGTACTGGGGCATCCCCGCTCAGTTCCATTAAGAACGCTGGGACCCCTTGGGAACTCGGACTTGCTGAAACACAGCGGGCACTTGTGACGAATGAATTGCGGGATCGTGTCGTGTTACGGGCTGACGGTGGGATGCGTTCTGGACGTGACATTGTTATTGCGGCAATGTTAGGGGCAGAAGAATATGGATTTGGAACGATAGCGATGGTCGCGACGGGGTGTGTAATGGCACGCCAATGCCACTTAAATACGTGTCCGGTTGGTGTAGCTACCCAGGATCCAGCACTCCGTGCCAAATATCCCGGCACCCCCGAAATGGTGGTGAATTTCATGCTCGGGGTGGCGAATGAAGTCCGAGCTATTCTTGCCAACCTCGGTCACAGGAACCTCAACGATATTATCGGGCGCCCGGAGTTACTTCAACCGATCGATCTCGCAGATTACCCGAAAACTGAAACGCTGGATTTGAGTGAAATTCTGACCCCTGCCGATCCAACTGGAACGCAGCCGCGTTACCATCTACAAAATCGAAACGATCGGGACGACATCTCTCTTGACGATCAGATACTGAAGGATGCTGAGGAAGCAATTTCGCAGAAAACAACTATCCAACTCTCTTATGCCATCCGGAATACGCACCGAACAGTGGGTGCAAAGTTGGCCGGTGAAATTGCGGCGCGCTATGGTGATGCGGGCTTACCTGATAGGACGATCCAGTGCGACTTTAGGGGGAGTGCAGGACAGAGTTTCGGTGCTTTCTGTATCAGCGGCGTACAATTCGCGTTGACAGGCGAGGCTAATGACTATGTGGGTAAGGGCATGGCAGGCGGGGAAATTATTATTAAACCGGCGCCGACTGCACAGTTCCCAACTTATGAAAATACAATCATTGGAAATACAGTGTTGTATGGTGCCACAGGCGGTACGCTTTATGCAGCGGGAAGAGCTGGTGAACGGTTCTGTGTCCGAAACAGCGGGGCAACTGTTGTCATTGAAGGCGTGGGGGATCACGGTTGTGAATACATGACCGCCGGAACAGCCGTAATTCTCGGCGAGACAGGCAGAAACTTTGGTGCCGGAATGACCGGTGGTATTGCTTATGTTCTCGACGAAAAACAACAGTTCGAGAGGAAGTACAACTCGGATTGGGTGAAGTTAGAAAAGGTAACGAGTGAGACAGATGTTAAGAGTCTGATGGCACTTATACAAAATCACGCGGCTTATACCGGCAGTGAACACGCCGAGAAAATTCTCACCAATTGGGAGGATGTTCTTCCGCATTTTTGGAAGGTGGTAACACCACCACCGCCACCACTGCCAGCACCTGTCCAGTTGAAAAGAAGAGCCGCGGGACGTAGAAGTCGTAAACGCTAAAAACTTAGTTGTGGAATAGGTGTCAACACCTTACTTTTTGGGGTATATTGCCAAAAAAGGCAGCCGAAGCTGCCTTTTTTGTGTTAACTGCGTTACAGTTTTCATTCCTCTTCCGGGACCACGAAAGCGATTTCAAGTCCCTCCGTTTTACTGGGGCGTTGTTTCGCTCATTTAAATTATTGTTAGTTTTAAAACACCTGAAAGTTTATAAGGTGACGCGTGTTCTTCAGATGGTTCTGCTTACAAGAATACCGATTATTAGATGCAAAAAAAAAGGCAGCCGAAGCTGCCTTTTTTGTGTTAACTGCGTTGCAGTTTTCATTCCTCTTCCGAGACCGCGAAAGCGATTTCAAGTCCCTCCGTTTTACTGGAGCGTTGTTTCGCTCGTTCCACCACATCAATGACGACACCGTGTTTCGCACGCTTATCTGCCTTGATAATTAGGGTGCTGATCTGGTTTTCATGAGCTGCGATAAAAAGTTCCATGTCTTCCAGTGTCAACATCTCTTGGTCATCGATCGAAATCCGTCCGTCACCGCTAATGAAGAGGTTATACTTCTTCCGTGTGAACTCGTGCTTAGTTGCGGAATCGGGTAGGGTGACCGTGAAAGGCGGGGGAACCCGCATGACAGCAGATACCATGAAGAAGATAAGCAACAAAAAGACACAATCGATCATTGGTGCCATCGGAATGTCATCATCGTCGCCTGTTTTCTTCCGCCGAGACATGTTCAAAGCCATCTGAATTCTCCTTCTATAAAGAGTGGAGTGCTATTATCGTCGCATGAGATAAGTCAATCTCTCGCGACAATAGCGAACCCGATTTTATCTATACCTGCTTGTTTTGCTATATCCATCACTTGCACGATCTGTTCATGTAGCACTTCACGTTCGGATTGGATAATGAGCATACTTGTTGCTTCTTCAGGTGCATTAATGAATCGATTGAACATTTCATCAATCTGGACGACCTCATCGTTTAGCACCATGGTGCCTCTGTCATCACCGGGTTCCGGGTTTGCGATTCGGACAGTCAACCCTTTCGGTTTATCGGGTGAGGGTTTCCCCGGTGGGGGCAACTGTACCCGAAGGCCTGGAATCGGTGAGAAGGTTGTCGATACCATGAAGAAAATCAGGAGCAGGAATACACAATCAATCATAGGTGCCATACTGAGTGTTGGTGGCTTGCGCTCCCGAATTTTGGTCGCAAGCAGACTCAATTTGACGTCACCGCCGGCTTGTTGCATTTCAGAATCTCCTTTTGTGTTAATGAGACTAAGGCTAAGGTGCGAGGACCTGGTAGCCTACAAAGCCTATGAGGAGAGGGCGAGTAAAAGTACCCGCCCGTTCCGTTCCAAGATTAGGCATCGCCGCCTTCACTAACGATCAACTGGTTCACAATCTCGGTGGAAACCTGGGAGATCTCGACCATGTGCCTGTTGACCCAACTATCAAAGAGTTGGAAGAAAATCAAGCAAGGGATAGCAACTGTCAAACCAGCAGCAGTTGTGAGAAGTGCCTGTGAGATACCACCGGCGAGCTGCTGCGGGTCACCGGTACCTTCAAGTGCGATTGTAGTAAACGCACTAATCATACCTGTAACTGTTCCGAGCAAACCAAACAACGGAGACACGACTGCAACGGTACCGAGGACCGGCAGATTTCTTTCGAGTTCAGGAATTTCAAGGAGACTTGCTTCCTCAATAGCTTCCTGAATTTCCTCTTTGGTAATGTCGCGCTCCTCAATTTGGGCTTGGCTGTATCGTAGCAATCCTGCTTTAAGAACGTTAGCGAGCGGTCCACCGGCTTCTTCGCAAGTCGAAACGGCTTCCATAATGTTCTCTTTCCGCAGTGAGTCAGCGATAGTGGCGATAAACTGTTCGGTTCCAATGCGTGAACGGCTCCGAACGAAGGTGAAAAGTCTTTCGATAATGAAAGTCAACGCCGTGATGGAACAGAGGGCGAGGGGCCAGAAGACGAATCCAAACTTTTGGAAGAAAGTAACGATATTGTCTTTTTTCGTCATCTTGAGTGGGACAAAGTGGTCACCGCCATTAACGACTGTAACGGGTTTACCAAGTCGATCACCGTATCCTTCTCTGTAGATACTGATGAGGTAACGACCTGCGGGAACTCCCGAGCGCTCATAGTCGCCGTTAGCATCCGTCATCGCTGCAAATTCTTCGCCACTTTGGGCAACAATCTTGACTTCAACGCCTTCAATTGGGCTCTGTGCTGTGGTTGTATCAACAATTTGGCCCCGGACGGTTCCGCCGCTATCCTGTGCGAAGACAACACCGGCAGACATACCGATACAGGCGACCAACATTAACACCAAACTTAAACGAGTCATTCGTTCTGATCCTCCTTAGGATAACTTACCAAATACGCAGGCAAGTTTTACAAGTCATCTCATAAGATGTTGTCGGAACTCGTCCAACAACTCAATTTTCCTAACACTTGAGCATTTCAAAAATTACAAAGGTTTTTAGGTCAGGTAGGAGCGATCAAAAACCGCACCCACCATTTACAACACCATTTTTGTTAAGAACACCTGAGTGTTTAAGAAGTTACGCGTTATATTCAAACCCTACGGAAAATGGAAGCTCAGGTGATATAGCGAGACGCGAAATCGCTAATGGAAGCACGCCATCACGATGATCGTGATCGCGTGACTTCCGAGGACACGAAGAAATCGTGTCCAGCGATCCAAACATCACTTAGAAACCCATCATTGCTCGCACGAACGTCGTGTTACTCGTTGTGTGGTCAAGCAGGATGGTGGTTCGTCGGTAACCCGCGAGGATAACGATGTTAAACCCAAGCCATTCACCACGGTTGATTGCTTGGACTTCAAATATCCGTGTTCGCAGGTCGGGTCGGAAAAGGACGGGTACATCCTCATCTTCCGGGAAGTTCGTCAAATATTGTTTGAAGTTATCATCCCGATTCGTGAATTTCCTATACTGGAAACCCCCAAGAATGTTCATTCTTTGCGTGAACTGATAATCAAGCCGGACGCCGAGAACATCTTCACGACTTCTACGGTTGAAGCGCAAGTATTCGATGGGTTCATCATCAGTCGGAACAAACAGACGTGGGTTAAGAGCGTCCCCAATTTCCTCTGCGCCACGGTCGAAAGCGCGGTCCCAAATGTACTTCACCATCGGTGTAAGCGTCAAATCTTCACCGATTCTGTCGATGAAGGGCAGGTCACCGAGAGGGATCTCATATCTGGCTTTGAGAATCGTCTGCTGATTACGAATATCCCGTTCGGGATAACGACGCTTCTTCCAGTTTTCAGCATCATAGATTAAGCCTGGATCCTCGGGATTCAGAGCGTTGATTCCATGGTCTGGATAGAATGGGAATTCTCGTTTGTCACCAGAGGCTCGGACCTGCTCAACGGGAACCATGAAGTCAACACGTTGGTCGGCATTGAGTGGGTCGCCATCTTCTCCTGATCCTTCAACATCCAAGAAGATCGCGCCTTCCTCGTCCTGCTCAAATTGTTTTTGAAGGACAACGAGGAATTTCGCTTCGAGGGTGAGGTTAGGAACAGCAGTGTAGAGGAACTGCAGCGTTGTCGTATTCACACGGGCGTTGTAGAAATCAAGCTCGTCGGAAATTTGGACGGGCTCCAATTCACCAACACGCAGTGTAATCGTGTAATCTGGAATATCGTCTCGGACTCGGACGAAGCGGTTTTGGAAAAGAACAGTTCCGAAATCAGGGATGTCACGTTGATAGGTGACATGTAGATATTTGGAATCATTCTGCCGCCGGCTTGAAACTTCGTTTTCGTTGAGCCACCCAACTTTGAGTGAAAGGTTATCAAGGAGGTCATATTCAGCGAAGACATGGTATCCTTGCCTGTCTACCCCGTATTCATATTGTGGTTCAAAATCATCCTCAAGGGAGTCGATGGTGCCGTTGTTGTTCAGATCGACGAGGTCGGTAAACACGGGTGGATCGGCATCAAAGATGAGGAAGTCTTCTTGGAAGTCCAAAACACCGTTCTGGTCTCTATCATCAGCACGTGGTAGGACTCCGTCGAAGTCAATGTCATCGGGCCAATCGTCATCATCATCATCATCTTCAATGAGGGCGTAATTAACTTCATCCCACGGATCTCTTTCAGCCTGGGATTCGGGGGTTCGTTCGAGCGAGTAAGGCTGGTCTCTGTCGGTATTCGCACCGAAGTTGAAATAGGTTGTGGTGTACCCGGGATCAATATGGTAGTAGACACCTTCAAGGTACAACTTCCCAAAGCGGGATTTGAGTTGGACGAACCATGCGGTTTCTCTGCCCATTTCTCCGTCGCCACTTTCGTCGGTTCCGCCACCACCCAACCTGGCTTCAAACCGCTCACCTTCGGTCTCTGAATAGGTCGGCACACCGTTCCGATCTAAGGGCAATCCTGTTGCCGGATCGATGGAGATACCGGTTTCTTCCTCGCCATCTTCGCCTATAATCGTGGGGGTAAGTCTACTAAATCCGGTCTGATCTTTGGGGATCGTCGGATACTGCTTATATTTACCGTTGATGGAGTAGTGCGCACGAACGAAAACGTTGCCGACAGTCCCTTCTAAGTCAAGACCGTAGAGGAGTGCCGCACGTGCCGCGCCGTAACGATAACGGATTTTACGAGGTTTGCCTTCACCTGTCCAGCTGTCTGGATTATCAAAGCGTGCCTCGCGGTTCTGCGTGTAATCCGAGGATTGTCCATAGTTACCAGGTGCCTGAATAACATCGCGATATGGCATTTCAATGTGACCATCTTCGGTTTTAATCCACTCTTCAACAAATGGATCTGCACCTTCAGCGGCCTTGTTAGCATCACTAAATCCGATAACGGCAATGTTATAATCACCAGCCACGACCATGTCAAAAATGACCGATTGAACCGTTCGTGGATCGATGTCATGTTCCTCAAAAACGAGATCATACTTCATTTTATTGAAGCCATCCACAATTGCCCAATCTCCAGATTCACGAATATCAGACGGAAGTCCACCGACATCAATGGGAGTGACATCGCTGGAGAAGATGTCAATCTTTTGCGTTTGTGCGGGTTGCGCTTTAGGTTCAACACCTTCTTCAATTTCATCGGGTGTTAAGTCTTCCAACTCTTGCGTGATGACTGTCGCCGTCATTTTCTTAAAAGCCGCACCGACACCACCTTGAATGTTACCGCCATGCTTGGCTTCGTCATAGCCGGAAAATAGGGTAACGGAACCGTGATTGTCTTCAGGCGAATCATCGCGGAAAACAACGCTAATTACCTCTGGCGGTGTATTCGCTACAGTACCCATAATCGGGTTTTCAACGCGTTCGGGGTGCTCTTTATGAAGGTTTACATAAGTAAACCCAACGCGGAAAATATCGCCCAATAGACCTTGGGCTCGGAAGCCCATGAGTCGTGCGTTTTCAATATGTCGAACGCCAGCATCTTCATTTAGACCATTTCGACGTCCAAGGGTAGGCGCGAGGTTCGCCGCTGCGTCTGTCAACTGAACGGGGTTTGAAATACGTGAGTTAATGAGTGTGAAAAGGTGTCGTTCCTGTGCAAAAGAAATATCCCAACGAAGCCCATCAAACTCTGTTTTGTAGAGGATATAGCGGTTCGGGAACAATGTAGAGGGCTTGAAACGCATACTATCGCCAATGGCGAACTCGGTATATCTACCTCGGAAACTGTCTTCTGTCAAGACGGTTCTATCCAGCTGCGCTGAGAATCTTTCGCTATCAAGCTGACCGGTCCGACCAACAATCAACATGCCAGCTTGGTCAAACTCTTTCTCCTCAATATAGTTATAGACCTCGTTACCCTCAAGCAGCTCTTTTCCAAACAGGTCATAGAAGAACTGTGGTTCTTCTTCCAATTGGAACCGTGCCGAAAATTTAGAACTCCCCTCAATTGTTGGCAATAGGGGCTCTTGTGGACCAAGGCTCTGTGCACCACAACCGTAAAGCACAAAAGCACTCAGGATACAGGTCGCTACAAGTAAAACATTTTTTCCTCCTTGGAAATAATGAATCGGATATTTGGGCGACGGAGCGGCGATATAGGTTTTTTTACCTTTCGCTGTCCCTACCTCGGTTTCCGACAAAAAACCTTAAAAATGGATGAAAACTGCTTTATTTACAATGTAAACGAAAAGCCCCAAAATCTCGTTAATGAAACCAACATCACTTCAATTTCGTTGTTTTCCGGTACTGCCGGGCAGGTGTCCAAAAGCTGTGAACACCGAGCGAAGCATGTAAAAAGCAAATCTCCTCCAACAGATTAAGGGTTTGTTTTGCGGGAATTCCTAATAAACAGCTAATAAAACACCCACAAAACTGTTCTTAGCATTTTAAAATAGCACTGATTCAAATTTCTGTCAAGTTTTTAACAGAAAAAACGCATGCGTTGGGGTAGTAATTTCACATAATCATACCACAAACATCATATTTTTCAAGTTTAATTACATCAGCACCATCTTATTTTCGATTTTTCGCCCATTTTAAGGACGAGTCGCGGTCTACAATCGCTCCTACGTTCCCCCAGTAATTATCCCACGGAATACTGTGCGGGATAGGGGTATCCTTAATATGAGGATCATTTTGACAACTACTGTCTTCTCAAGACTCCGGAAGACAGTAGCGAACGGATAATAAGTTGTGTTGGCCTAGGACCTGAGTAAAATATTGGTAAGCCCTGGTATTATAAATTTGTAAGTATCCTCACAATGGCAGCAAACAAGTCATACAGCACTGCACATTAGGCGTACTATAATTATACTACATTTTAAGAAAAATTGACATTTTTTTTTCTCACTGATGTCAAACAAGGTTCCTGAGCTCGAAAATTGGACTCTAAAAATTTTAAATTAAGGCGTTGCGTCTTTTAGACGTTCAGGGCTTTTATTGAAATATTCGATAAACAAGGCAATTGTAACACCCAAGGACAAACCGGTGATCCCTGCGATGACCAAGATAAACCTCAGTTGAGGACTAACGGGAATTTTTCTCGGGACCGCGCGGTCGATGATTTCAATACCGCCTATCTGGTTGCGAGCAGTATTTAACTTGGATTCAGCATATAATATTTCAGTTTCAAGTGCCCGTTTCGCAATTTCTTCAACAAGTGCATTAGTTTTTTGAATCTTAGCCCCCATCTGTGTAAGAATTATCTGATTTTCTGGAATCTGTTCCAGCATTTGCGTTAATTCCGTTTCCAACGTGCGCAGCTCCTGCTTTAGGTGCTCAGCAGCGTTTTCATAACGCGAGACACTCGGAACAAGGGTCAGCAACTGATTCTTTATATAGGTATGGTGGGCAGAGGTGCCGGAAGTAACGGTAGTAGCTGTAGGAGAGGTTTGAGCGTTTTTTTTGCGGATTTCGGCAATTTGTGCGTCGAGACCCTTCAATTCTGAGGCAGTCTGACCTACCTTTTCCGCGTCCGCTACGCGCTGCGATTCAAGGTTGAAGAGTTTCTCTTGCTGAAAAAGCCAAACGGGATCGTAGGATGTAGTCTCTGATATCTTCGTCTGCTCTGGTAAGAGTTTTAGTTGCTCCTGTAAGTATGAAATGTGGACACGCGTCGCATGGAGCTGCTGCTGGTTCGTTTCGAGTCTTTCCCGGATATTGGCATGACGTTCAAGCAGATTGGTAAGCGTTGGAATCCATGTTTCTGGACTGCCATTCTGGCGAGCAAATAAGAGGAGCGCATCTAAATCTGTCTGTATTTCGATTTGAATTTCTCGTCGTTTATTTTCGAGAAATTCCATCCGCCTTTTGAGTTTTATCTCTTCATCTCCATACCTCAATGTTTTCATAACCTCTACGAGCTGGTTAACAAGAAGAGCCGCATTGCGTTCTCCACCCTCCGCTTCGGTCAAAGCAATTGAAAGATTGATATAGTCGGAGTCCGGGTTCAGCTGAGCCTTCAGCATTCGTTTGAGTTTACCAGCCGGTGGAAGGAGAGAAACCGCCTCAACGTTGCCACTCTCTTCGAGGTTTTCGATTGCCATTTTTAGCATTGATTCCGTGGAAAATCGAGCACTGATTGTCTCCATTTCCCGTCGGTCAACACCACCAGAGAGGACGCTTTGAAACAGATTTGTTGAAGGCAAAGCGGACGTTGTATTCGGTTGGACAAATAGCATTAAAGTGGAGGCAGCGTACGTTTTAGGCAAGCGGAGTGAAACAACCAAGGCGGTTCCTAATACCAACAAGATACTCAGGCAAAGTGTAAAATCATGCTTTCGGATGAGTTGAAGATAATCTCGGAGATGTTCCTCCTGCTGCGGCATGAACGTGCGGTATTCCCGCCCAATGCTTGGACTGGAAATTGCCCCTCCCTTTCTCAAACCTATAGATTGTTGGCGATACGAATTTCTTCTTCGTTAAAAGCTTCGTCATGCCATTCAACTATACGCCATTCGTCGTTTCTTTTTTCGAAGATAAAAAGGTTATCACCTTCAGCGTATACACCACTAAATCCACCCTCAAGTGAATGTCCATCGGACTTCCGCCTGATTTCCATCTTCGTTCATCGTAATTTCTGGTGGGACAGAGAGTTCTATCTCAATATCCTGAAACTTCTCAAAGACGCGAGTGGCAGCGTCTCGTTCCTGTCGAATGTCATCAAACTCTAAATCGTCTGTTTTATCTCCGTCTGTTCCCATATCAGAGACATAGAGGAAACCATCTTCCCAAAAGGTGGTGATATAAGAGTTGACGTCTTCGGTTTCATAACCTTGCCGCCACTGATCTAAGACTTTATTGATTTGAAGGAGTTCTTCAGGCGGCACCTGACCGACTTTGTCAGCGTCCCCACACCCCATAAAACCTATGAGTAAGATGAGTACGCCGGTGACTTTTACCAAAGTCCTGAACATAGTAAGTACCCTCCTTATTTAAAAGGTTTTAACAATACCTAAATACAGACGTGATGGGGTTGCCCCGACCTCAATCCCCAATTTTTCAATATCCTGTGCATCCTGCTCAATGGATTTAATTAATGTCGTCGCATTGTAAAAATTGGCACCGACGTAGGAATCGATAAGACTGTAAACCCAGATACCGATACCCGTATACATAAAAAACGTCCTAAGCTTAAAACGTTGATTCGCGAATTCGTACCTCTCGAACACGCCTTGATCGTCATTAGGAAACAAACTGGCGTACTCGGCGTAGGCATCATAACGACTCCTAAAAGATTGCTGTGCCAGCAAAGCACCGACAACAGAACCACTTATTCCCAGAACAGTGAGACTACCACGGATATAGCCACGGCTATAAAATTGTCCCCATCCGGGGAAAATGGCAGAGCGCACTATCGCTCCAATCGGAGAAACGAGCTTTTCCTCTTCCACCACTTCAGGTGATTGCTGTTCGGTATCTGTACCGTTTTCAGCCTCCTGCGCAAAACTGGCGTGGAGGCTCAAGAACAGTAGTGATGTAATTAGCAAAAATCGCATCTGAATATGAAGGCTTTACGCACCTAAAAAGCTGCGCAAAGCCTGTGTTACCTCTAATAAACGAATTAACGTCTCCGTTTTGTCCGTTCCGTTGTCCGACTCCGATTATCATCGTCATCACTTTTACTGCTGGAACTACTACGCGATGAACTCGAACTTGATGTTGTCGGGCGCGTCCGAGACTTTGTAGAAGAAGAGGAACGGTTTATGCTTGAACGTGAGCGCGTTGAACTCGAACTTGATGTTGAACTCGAACGACTTATACGAGACCTCTCCGTTGAGCGGCTTATACTTGAACGTGAACGCGTCGAATTTGAACTTGATGTTGAACTCCTATACCTTGAACCCGAATCATTACTGCTACCTGACGAAAACGACCGGTTTGAAGAAGGCGCCGAACGTCTATAAAGTGGTGTAGTCCGTTGTCTTTCTACGGTACTTCTATAACTGTTCACGCTCTGTGCTGTTCCATTCGGGTAACGTCGCTGCTTGCTAAGTGCGTTTCCAGAATATGTGCTTCTTCTTACACTATTCCGCTGGAGGCTTGATGCAGAAGCAAGCGAGCGCTGTTTCTCCATAATAATTGACTGGCGCGCAATTCGTTCTGTTGTCGCTGGGGTCTGTCTTCGGTGGTTTTCAAGCGTGGTGCGGATGTTTCTCCTAACTGTTGTCCGGTCGGCTTGACGACTGTTCGCAGTCAATCGGCTGCGGCTGTACTGCCGACGCGCTGTTTCATGCTGAGTACTCCACCGATTCAAACGCGTTCGCCGCTGATAGACCTTCGGTGTGCCACGATAGTGACCTTGGTAAGAACCGTAATACGGCGAATAACCGCGGTAGTAGGCACCTGAATAATACCTACGGTAACGTCCGAGATACCCACCATAATACGAACGGATTGAGAGATAGTGGTGATCGTAGATTGGATAACTCCATCGGAGGTAGTAGTCGTAGTCCGTCGCGTAATAGATGGGACCATCGTAAAAATAAAGGTAGGTGTAATTATGCCACGGACGCCAACGGTAAGTTGGTGTATACCGCTGAATTACTTTAACCTTCGGTTGTCTCCGATATGTAGATACCTCAAGATGTTCTACGTCAATCTGTTCGCCGCCCTCTGCGACGATATGGAGTTCCATCCATCCATTTTTGACATGACCGACTGCGGGGATCTTAATGAGTTCAGAACGATTTTTTGCTCGCAGCACGAAGGTGTCCCCGTAGCGTGTCTCTTTAGCATTTTCGTCATGGTAGCCACGACGTGTCGCCTCGCGTTGGGTATTACGAATCCAAACGCGTCCCGCGATGGGTTCTTCGTAGTCTTCAATCTCCAGGTGATGGGGTTCCCCTCGATACCTCACCAAAACTTCGATGGACTGTGTCCCTGTTGGAATTTCAAAGAGATATACCGCGCTGGCAATCGCAAATTCGTAGTTATTTGCGTTCTCGGCAGTATTCGCCCAAGCGGTAAGCCGAACGCCATCTTCAAAGCGCGGACTGGCGGTAATTGTCGCATTCCCACGTTCTATCCATTCATCGACATCATTGGCAACGCGATGTTCTCGACTCAATCGATCCGCGTAATAATCGTAATCCGCAGCGGCAGGCATTAGCAACCCAGCAATTGCAAAACAACTGATGAGGCATACTGCACTTAAAATAGAAATCTGGGTCTTCATGAGAATCCTCCTCCTATGTTCATGTCCTTCATTTGGTATTGTCAATAGGCTTCTACCTACAGAGTGCGGTGACGCGTGAGTATCTAAAGTTAAACCTTTTTAATCAAAGTGCGATAAAAATGATACAATTTTCCTTAAGAATTGTCAAGAGTTAATCAACGTCATTCAATGGTTCAGGCACCCTAATCACGATTCACCCTTTAAGAACGAACGAGCATATTGCGAAAACGAAATGGTTTTCCCAATTCTTCAGTTTTTAGGTATCAGTTCAATACCTCTTTTTTTCGCGTGCTCACGGGCGAGTGGCGTGATAATCACTGGGTTTGAATGCACTAATTCTCGCACATTCGCATCCAGGTTTGAAATAGTCGTTGCACTAATTAAAGTTTTTTCCACAACAGCGCGCGAACGACTCTCTCTCTCTACGACCGACTCGGCAATTTGGGTCATTGGTACCAAGTGAACGCCGAGTTCAGACAAAGCGTTTACATAATCGTTTTCAAGTTTGCTAAAAATAGGACCCATTTTTACGGAAACTTCATTCTGATTAAGTGCGTCAGAGGCTGCTGTAACCTTCTTCCCCTTAGAGAGTGCTTTGAAGACCAGATAGGTACACGGCGTGTCCACCAACCTTAACGCGATCTTCGCAGCCATCGGATATGAGAAGACAGGGAGCACAATTTGCTGATACGTTTCAACAAAAGTTGTTATATCGCTGAGAGCATTCTCCTGCAAAATATTATCTTCGCCAAATGCAACATGAATCAGTTCGAGGTTTACGACTTTCGTTGCGAGATCGGACAGAATTATTGTAATTTCCCATCCGTTTTGTCTGCAAGTCTGAAGTTGCTGGATGGGTTCATCCAACGCAAGTTGTGTTGCATCAAAAATAGCGAGGAGTCGTTTTTCGTGTGTAGTTTGCGTGGAGACTGATGTTTGCTCTTGCAGCACCTTCTCCACAATTCTCCGAATCTGGTCAATCAGCTCCTGATTCATACTGCCTCAAAGTATTAGGAAACGTATACGTCTCAACCGGCATCGCGCACGATTTCAACGGGTTCGCCGCCTTTTAAACCTGCTGCATTGGCATCGTCGGTATCTAAGTGCATCTGAAGTACATAATCTTCATGAATTTTGGGACGGACATTTTCGAAGGTTAGCGCGCGCTCACCACGGAAATGCACTTTTAAAATATCGTTCTCGTGAATACCGAGTGCCTTGGCATCTCCGGGGGTCATGTGGATGTGTCGCGTCGCACAAATTGCCCCTTCCTCCAAATAGATGCTTCCGGCGGGACCAACGAGGGTAATCGGATCGGCACCGGCAAGATCCCCTGAGTCTCGAATAGGCGGATTTAATCCAAGCCGGATTGCTTCCGTTTGAGCGACTTCAACTTGAGAGTAATCTCGCACGGGACCAAGAATACGAACTGCTTCAATAGCACGCATCCGTTTTCCAACGATCGTTAATGTCTCATTCGCGGCGAATGCTTCGGGTTGATAGAGTGGCGCGTAGACAGTGAGTTGGTGTCCAGTACCATATAGAATTTCAAGGTGTTCCTGCGTTACATGGGCATGCCGTGCTGAAACGCCAACCGGGATCTGTTGCTGCTGCGTGACAATATCACACGCGCGATTTCCTGCATCACAGGTCCGCAAAGCGCAACCGCTACAGGCTTGGTTGGTCTTTAGTCTATTAACAACACGCTGGGTAATCAACTCAACAAGGGCGCGGTCTGGCATCTATGTTCTGCCTTCTATGTTAGGATATACTGAACGTCTCGGAACCAGAACGTCCAATGAATCCGAGGACTACACTAAATTTAAGATTTTGGCAATAGAATTTCGACTTCAGCGTGCGGACGTGGAATCACATGGACTGAAACCACTTCGCCGACGCGCGCCGCAGCCTCAGCACCAACATCCGTTGCAGCCTTCACAGCACCCACATCACCACGAACCATGACAGTCACGTAGCCAGCACCAATTTGCTGATAACCAATAAGATGGACATTTGCTGCTTTCACCATAGCATCGGCAGCTTCAATGCTCCCAACTAAGCCTCTCGTTTCAACTAAACCCAATGCCTCTCCGGTCATATTAATATCGCCTCCTATTGGAAATTAATTCAAAAATAAGATCAAGTTTTAACTTATGCGTCATACAGTAGAAGCAATTTTCTGATCGCGAATCCGCGCGCAAAAAAAGGGAAGATCAGGCGAAATGATAAATCTCACCCTGACTCCACCCTTATAGTATATCATAATTTCTTACTTTTTTCAAGAAAAAACTAAAAACGCGTTTATACGCTTCATAAACATCTGTTTCTGCCTTACTAACTTCACCTAATTTTTGATGAACGAAGGCACGCCAGAGATAAACCTGTGTAAGCGCGTTCGGTTCACCTTGCCATGTGCGAATTGTTTCGGTGAAAAGTTCTATAGCGTTTCTGTAATCAGCGTTTGCCGCTACCCGTTCGCCCAAGCGTGCATGAACCTGAGCGCGATTGATATAAGCACCGGCAAAACGCTGTTCCAAACCAATAGCCTGATTCAGATCTGTCAAAGCCAGTCTTAAACGATCTTCGTCACTTTCGGTGGAAAGCCGTAGATGGGCGTTGCCACGGGCATAGTAAGCTACGGCACTCGGTTGCCGCTTAATTACAGTACTGTAGTCGGCGAACGCACTTTGGATGGTGCCTTGTTCCAGATAAGTTTGTGCCCGCCTTTGCATGACACGTGCGTTCCACCTTTTTTCCAACGAGGCTGAATAATCCGCAATAGCCTGTTGTCGGTTCCCTAACGCTCGATAAGCATCGCCGCGACTTGCGTATGCATCGGCGTGATACCGATTCAAATCTAAGGTTCGGGTGTAATCCGTGATAGCTGCTTTATACTGCCCCGCGCGATAATGTGCCAGTCCGCGTTTCACGTAAGCTTCAGCGTATTTGGGTTCAGTCTCAATAGCGCGTGTAAATGCCGCTATTGCTTGTGGAATCTTCCATGTCCTCAACGATACTGTCCCCTCCCGGACATCTGCTTGTGCCTGTGGTTTTGCACCCTTTATCGCATCCCATGTTACAAAGCGAGCAGCGAGGATAATTGTAAGAATCAACACCGGGGTCATGATATAAAGGAGTGGTCGCATGATGAGTGTTTTTCTGGAGAGATAGCCCTTTAGTCGGATTTTGGCTTTTGCGTTTCGCTATAGAGGTGGTGGATATTTGCACCTAACTTCAGCACATCTACAGACGGGTACGTCTCTGCCAAGTCAATTTCAATATACGTAGGAATTCCAGGTCGACCGCTGTATCCTGTCGAAAAAATGAGTTGACTTTCACCGAACGTCGCTATACCATCTCTGACATTCCGTTTTGGAAAATAGTGAATTGGGGTATGTCCAACGATAAGGATATTCCCGTGGATCGCTTCAAGGAAATTTTTAATATGCGTTAAGGTGTATCCACCACTATAAGCGATTTCTGGACGATGCCAAAGGAGCTCCTCAAGAGTCTTAGGAGTCGGATTCACCAGATCAGCGAGACTTGTGACAAAACGCGCGGGACCCGCATGGATACCAACGAAGCCGTTTTTCCCGACGACCACCGTCGGTAGGTTCATCAGAAATTCGTACTGTTCGTCCGTCATTCTTTCAATAAAGTTGAACTGCTCATAATAGGCACCGAGAGGACTGTCGTATAAAGCGCGAATAAAATGTCTCCGGTTCTGTGTTGTCATCCCTTGCCTTTTGAGCATTGCGTAGGCGTCTGCAGCAGCGAATTCATGGTTGCCTCGGAGGTAGATAATCCTTTCACCCTTATCGCCGAGTTGTCTTTGGAGTTCCATAACCCGGTCAATAATGAGAGTATCCCCATAAGGCGGATGTCTCGGTTCATCGGGTTTATAATCAACCGCATCGCCGAGTATCAATCCGTAAATATCTTCATCTGCTTGAATTTTTTCAACCAGTTTCGTGAGTCGTAACCATTGATTAAAATCATCCCAATGTGCGTGCAGATCAGAAACAATATAGAGAGTGCCATGGTCGGGTAGAACAACGATGTGCCCATCGCGTGTCAGTTGGTTAGGGTACTGCGCGAGTAACTTGGGTTGGGCAGTCGCAGCGGAGGTAAAACAGATCAAACAAAGTGCGAGGTCAATAAGTGAAATGTTCATAATAGTATAGTCCGTAATCTCCAAAGCCGCCCGACCGAACCGCAACGGATAATTAGTAATCAGTTGTCAGTTAGGAGCAAGTCGTCTAACACTTTTTACCTCTTACCATAGCATCAAAACCTATAGCTCGTAATGAAATGGAGAGCGGATATGAGGAACGCACGTTAAAATTCAAACGCTCGTTGTTCCTCCGCAAGGAAAAATTAAAATTTGAAAAATGGGTCTATAGCGTCTTCTTGCTGTGCGAGTCTATTCAAGTGCCGTCGTCTCCGATTCCAGCAGACGAGATAACCGATAAGCGCAAGTCCACCGAAACCTCCCCACAAGACGTAGGAATTAGAAAAGAGAGATGCCCATTGATAACGTTCCGTCAGCGATTCGCGCCAAAGGGCATCATAGGTGGCGAGATCCCATCCAACGACAGTCTCAAAAGCCGTCCTGAAATTGCTGCCAGCGTGGAGTTCGGCAATCAGTGAAAACAGCGCATCTTTACCTTTGACTTCAACCAACCAACGGAGGGTATCCTGACTTTCAGCATACGCCAAGTCTGCACCGGCTTGCGTCCGTGGAAAACGCCGTTCCAGTTCATGAAGTGGTATAATAGATTTTGAGAAAATATGTTTTAACAATGTTTCGTGTCGACTTGGCACCCACTCCTCAGCGAAATAAATTGCGATGCCTTCTATGAACCAGAGTGGGATTTCTTTTACGGCTTTACGGGTGCACTGTCCGAAAAGAACATGTGCAATCTCATGACGCAAAACTTGCGTCAATTGCAACTTCGCAAGGGCAATATGTTTCGGATTCTGGATGACGATACGTCGACTCAACGGAAAGGCGCAGCCAACCGCCCAATCTTGGATCGGAGCATGAACGGAAGCTTGGAACTCCTTTTGTGTGTCGCAGACCCAGATATCAATTATTCCCGCGGGAATACGACTTGTCAACTGTGGCAATTCGGCATAGAAATCCTCCGCAACCTGAAGAATCGACCCTGGGTCCGTCGTTCCTTTCTGATAGTAGACTCGGAAGTGTGGACTCTCTACTGATTGCCAAGCTGCCGATGTTGAAACTATCGGCAGCAGGATAATGAAAACGGTCCCTTTCAGCCACAGCCATGGGAAGAGTTTTTGATACGATACAGTTCTTGCCCACATCCACCTGATTCTTTGAAGAGACGGTGTTTTTCCCGGAATCACCATATATTTTCACCTACGGCTCCGCGACAACGCCCATAAACAGGATAGTCTTTGTCTCGTTATCGTGAATCGCAAAGAAAAAGGGTCGGTCTACAATAAAAGGAATTGGTGGTGGCGATACCGCACTTGTCTCAATAACCCCAACACTGGTCACCGCCGCAGCTTCAGTTCCTTCTTCATTGACCTCGACGAAGGTTTTATGAATCACTTCTCCGATATACAAATTTTGACCCGAAATCTCTAAGGGTGCCATACGGCTGAAATCTGCAAGTGCTGGGTCGAACGCTATATCCATACCGAGGACTTTCAGCGTGTTGTTAAGGGTCTTTCTATATTCCAACTTAAACTTGGGCATGACCAGGGACACGTCTTGTGTGCGAAACTGCGGCATCCAATTTTCCCAGTTTTCGGCGTTCAAATTCTCTAAAAAGATGTTGAGGTCGGATTCAGGGTCCGGGAGGAAAATATACATACGCATTTGCCCATCGCCATAAGCGAGGCTAATCGCTTGAAATTCCTCTCCCTTGTAGTATGGATACCAATGATTTTGGGTCATCATTGGCACCTGCTTTTCATCGCCACTTGAGAGATAGAAGGTATCATCTCGTGTCCTCAATGGGTTGAATTCTCTTTGCCACGTACCCTTGAAGTAGATAGCGTTGATAAGAAATAATACTTTCGATGGGTCGATCTCATCGTCAACGATTTTTTTAATCTTACCGTTTGTATTAGTATCTACCCACTGATTAATTGTTTGTGAAGCACTTGGGGCATCAAAATCCAGTGTTGAAATCTCCGCTCCGAAAAATTGGGTGTTTCGCTGCAAGAAATCTGGTTTGAACGAGAATCCTTGACGCGCCCAAAGCGAGTTCGCAATGGCGAGTGTTACTTTCGGATCTGATGTCAAAAGTATTTGGCGCAATCCGGCATAGCCTCTGTTAATCGCTTCGGAGCCTAACCCTTGCAATTGCAACGTGTTGGTCATTGTCTGCTCGGTTTCACCGGATGCGCCGTTCAACGTCATTGCTAAGGCAGTAGAAATACTAAGCGGTGAGATAAAAATATTCTTGTCCTGCTCAGTTTTACGGATTTCATCGAACAGGTTAAAACCAAATTTAGTATTCGCCGTGACGACACTGCTATCAATGGGACCAACTTCAAGTTTAACTTCCTTCTTGTCAAACATATCCGCACGAAACTCGTCACATCCGGCGAATAGTAGCAAAACCGAGCAGAAGAGTCCAAGAAAAGTTATTGTGGCTGTCTGTTTTTTATCCATTTGTTCCCTGCTATTTCAAGCGGTCACTTTGCGACTTTGATTGAAAGGTTTGTCCTTAATAGAGGTGGGCAACATAACTGCCATAGCCGTTGTAAATCTTCGTTGGATGTCTTTCATTACTTCCAATCATCCGTTCTTTGGCTTGCGACCAGCGTGGATGCGGCACATTGGGATTGACGTTTGCCTCAAAGCCATATTCCCTCGGCGCGAGCGTATTCCAAAAAGTCCGTGGCTTCTGATCGGTCAACTCAATGCTAACAATGGACTTAATACTTTTAAATCCATATTTCCAAGGGACGATAAGCCGAATAGGTGCCCCGTGCTGCGGCGGCAAGACATGCCCATAGATACCGACACCGAGTAGCGTCAAGTCGTTCATTGCCTCGTCGAGCGTTAATCCTTCAAAGTAGGGCCACGGCAAGCGGGCATTGTGTTGCTCAGGTGCCATGTCGGGGTCCAAAAATGTGAGCATCCGGACATATTTGGCTTCAGCCTTAGGTTGAACTTTTTCAAGCAACGCTTTCATTGGAAATCCGATCCACGGCACCACCATCGCCCACGCTTCAACACACCGGAGTCGGTAGATGCGTTCTTCGATCGGCATCTGTTTGATTAAATCGTCCACATCCAGGGTCATTGGCTTTTCGACCAATCCCGATATTTCAACTTCCCATGGGCGTGTTCTGAATTTATCCACCTTTTTCCAAACAGTGTTCTTTCTATTGGTGAATTCATAATAATTGTTGTAGGTCGCAGCGATGATTTCATCAGTCATCTGCCGCTTTACAGTAAAGTCTGCATTATTTTCGACATCAAGTTTTTGCGCACGGAAAGGCTCTAACTGCTTTTGAACCCCTTTATTCTGGGCACATGCGTTTGAACTTGGAATGAGTAAGGCACTTGCACTCGCTATCCCCAAGTTTTTGATGAATTTCCGGCGATTGATATAATCTGATTCAGATGTCGCCTGATTTTCAGGGATTTCCCATCCCTTTGGAACTTTAATATACGTCATGAGATTTTCCTCCGTTGTAATTTGTAAAGACAACGATTTGACTATCTTTTTTTATTTTTTTAAAGTACGGAGTACGACACTTCAAGATACTACAGGTGCAAGAGCGGAACTCGCCAAATAGTATATCTCATTCGTATCTGGAATGCAACTTAATTCAACTTTTATGGCACACTTAAAGGTTTTACGCCAGCGTAACATTCTCCTTCTGTGTGGCCTCAGACAATGTAGCAGTGCAATAAAAAACGGTGCTTATATCACGGAGTTGACCTATGATTTCCTATGATTAAAAAAGCAAAGAAAATTAAAATCTTAGATTGTCTGCTTTTTTTTGCAACTTTTTTGATTTTTGGTGTATAATATCATAAAGTATTTTATTCGGCTTCCACTTTCTGACGAAAACAGCGGAGTTTATTGAACCGTGCTAACAAAACATCGGCAAATTCTCATTCTACTTGTGGGACTTTTGTACGTTTATTCGGTATGTCCGTTTCTATGTGCAACTTTGGAACAGAAGTCTTGCCACAGCGTCCCTCAAAAAGTCTTGGTCGGAGATACCGAAACCCGATCAACCTGCTGCCAAATCACCGAAACAGACGCGGCGGGTACTGCCGAAACCCCATCTGGCAGCAGTAATCCGTGCTGTTCAAAAGATTTAGAACTTGTTCTTCCAGACGATGGGTACAACACGCAGAAATTAAATGAATCGATTGAGCAGTCTCTTGTCTCAATTCTTCCTGTTTCAGTAACTTTACCTGTTACACCGTGGGAATCGCTCAAGAATTCCCCCGCGCCGCTAACCTCCACGTTTTTCCTCGACCATTCTCTATCCCGTAGAGGCCCCCCATTTACCCAGTGCTAAGTGAGTTCCACTCGGAATTTTTCAAGCACTCACCCATTCCTTAATTTCACTGTTTTTTTCGTAACGTTTTCCCGAACTTTCTTTTAATCAGGACTTATCCAAAATTGGATCATTACGCCTATTCACCAGTGATCGGTGCGGTTAGGGGATTTAGTCTGCGGATAGACTAAATCCATTCCTCGTATTACATTCCGCACCTACCGGGGAACTGCGTAAGTCCTATTCGTGAAGGTTTGCCGAGGGAACTGTAATAAACCTGTAGCGCGAGATTTCGTGTCTCGCTGTGCTACACTACTTTTCAAATGAGAAAAATTACAATTATGAAAATCCCTTTGTTTTTATGCGCGATGTTGTTCAATTGGATGTTTATCTCTTTCGGGTTCACACAAGAAAGTTGTCCCGCCTGAAGTAATCCCGTCTTACCGCCCAGCGGTCTGATGAATGAAGTCAGTTTGGCTTCACAAGAGATAGATCAGTTTCGAGTAAATATCAATATGTTAGTGTCCCCAGATGCACAAGGTGGGCATCTTGAATCAAGAGGGCTTTCACCAACGGGTGAAATTATCGACGCGCCTTTACATAGACACCATGTGGCGTTGAGCACTTACCGAATTGATGTTGGATTGCAATACTTGCTGAACGATCAGTGGACGCTGCAGGCAAACGTTCCGTATGCAGTCAGAAACCAGGACGCAAGTATTGAATGGATTGATCCGGTGAGTCCTGAAGACAAGCAAGCTATTCTGCGGAGTCGGGATATCCATCATCGAGATGAAACCTATACCGGACTTTCGGATCTGGATGTGTTCTTAGGCTATAAAATGCATGGATTCTTTAAAACGGATGACCTCCTATTTGTTCGATTGGGTTCAACAATCCCAACTGGCAAAACCGAGGAAAATCCGTGGATACTCGGAGATGCAGGCATTGAACACCTCCATATCCAGTTCGGGACCGGCACCTTTAACCCGACTGCCAATTTGCAGTACAACCTACCTCTCTATCGAGGTATGAATATCACGGCTTCCGCACGTGGAACATTTCCATTCTATGAGAACAGCAAGACCTATCAAGGCTCAACAGAGTTAACTTATACGGCTGGTTTTACATACCGCCTTTCCGATTGGCTTTCATTTAACGGAAACTATCTCGGTTTTTATCAAACTTCTGCCTCTTGGGCTGGAGAGCGTGATATCAACACAGGGATGCGTTACAGTATGGCGGCACTGGGCATGTCCTTGTCAGCACTGGACGGTATTTTTGTGTCTGTCAACGTCATGTTTCCACTAACGCAAGAAACCCTTTACGATGAAAGCGATGCGATTGAATTTGGCAATTTGGTCTCTTTGACCACGACCTATTCATTTTGATTTAAAGGAGAAAAAAATGAAGATGAAAATGACGCGACGCATCGTCGCCTCTTTCTTGGCAATCTTGGCTGTGCTACTATTCTCAATCTTTTCGCTGAATGCGGAGGAGGCACACAAAGCGCATAAAGCCCATAACCACGGCGAGCACGCAGCTGCCGATGGTGAAAAAGTGCGTTGCGCGGTTGACGGCATGATGATGAAACCTTCGGCAATGATCAAGGTTGAACAGGACGGAAAAGCCTATTACTTCTGCAACGACATGCAGGCGGAGATGTTCAAGGCGAATCCGGACAAGTACCTCCAGACAATTTCAGTGGGAAATTTGACATTCGATCTCAACGTGATAACGACAGAGGCGTACAAGATGATGATGTCTCACATGGGAATGGGGGGCATGATAAAAGCCGACGAGATTAAGGGAAAAACGCACTATTTCAGTATATACCCGACGCAAGAGCATGGAGAGATTGCGTTAGGTGATGTTAAACTCGCCATTCAGGTTACCAATACTGAAGGGGAAACGAAGATGGCACTACTGAAATATAGCAAGATGACGCGTACCTACCAAGGCTTTATTACTATGCCAACAGGTACAGAACATGAGGTTCGCGTTCGCGTGACAAGCCCAGCTGTCAAGATTTCACTTTAAGGGTTGTCAGTTGTCGGTTATTAGTTATCGGTTCAAGTGGGGGTTGATTTAACTAAACCCTCTCTTAACTGACGACTGACAGCTGATAACTATTAACAAGGAGACGATAATGCGTGAAATTAGTTTACGCCATCAAGTAACAGCAATCGTTATCGGCAGCATATTGGTGTTAGCCATTCTGGTGCAAACGGAAGCGCATGGAATGACGCAGACGGCAACAACCGCAGCGCAAACCGATGTGTCCACTCTATTTGCGGACACCCTTGAACTACCGAGTTTAATTCGGGTTGCTGTTGACCGAAATCCTAAAGTTAAAGCCGCAAAGGCACAGTGGCAGGCGACAATTGAGCAATACCCGCAAGTGACAGCATTGCCCGATCCGATGTTCATGTATGGCTACTTCTTGCGAAGCGTGGAAACGCGAGTCGGACCTCAACGCCATCGGGTGAGTTTTTCACAAGCGTTTCCCTACCCGGGGACCCTTGATGCAGCCGGAGAAGTCGTCAAAAAAGCGATTGAGATTGAGCGTGTGAAGCATGAGCAGGTAATACGTGATCTCATTGTTGAACTGAAACTAAGTTACCATGAATTGGCATATCTCCAACGGGCGGTCGAGCTGACACGACAAAATCATGGACTGATAGCCTCTATTCTCGCGATTGCAACCACGCGTTATGCGGAAGGAAAGGCGACACTTAATGATGTACTGAAGGCACAGAGTCAACTGGCGCAGTTGGAATACGATCTTATTCTACTTGAGGAATTGCAGCACGTTGAACATGCCAATATCAATGGAATCCTATCTGTGCCTTCAACGATGTCGCTGGGTAAGACAGTGCCAGTTCCATACGAGCCGCTTGATGTAGGATTGGCTGATATAGAGAAACAGGCATTATCAAAACGACAAGAGTTGCGAATTGCGGAGTTAAACGTTAAAAAAGCCGCCCAACGGATTGCACTCGCAGAGCTCCAGACCAAGCCCATGCTTAAGCTTGATTTAATGACAATAGAGACGGGTGAAGCCTTGATGTTAGACGCGCCCGGCAGTGGTAAAAATCCATTTAGCATCGGTTTTGGTGTAACAATTCCGTGGTCAAGTTTAAAGAATAGTAGCAAAATTCGCGAGGCACAGCAAAATCATGAAGTCGTCACAGCGAACGAGCGCGCCTTGGAAGATCAAACAAAGGTGGCTCTCCGGAAAGTTTACTTTCGGCTTGAAAACGCACGGCGGCTTGTCGAACTCTATGAAACTACACTCATTCCGCAAGCAGGTGCTGCTGTTGAGGTCGCTGAGACGTGGCATCAGGAAGGTCCCAAAAGCATTGCGGGATTTCTTGAGACGCAGAGCGTTTGGTTAAATTTCAATCTCGCTCGGTTGCGTGCGATTGCGGATTACCAACAGAATGTAGCTCGGTTGGAGAAACTCGTTGGAGGGAAGATCGATGATTCGCACATTGAATAGTTATCGGTTATCGGTTTTCAGTTTTCAGTTACAAGAGGGTTTTGTTAAACCATATCCCTCTTCAACCGACAACCGACGACTGAAAGAAAATCTGCTCACGCAGATTTTCGTACCGACAACTATTAAAATCTGTCTCATAATGCTCACTGTTTTGGTAGGTGGGTGTGCCAGCCATCGACTGGAGACCTACCAAGAGTTGCGTAGTACTGAGATACAACAACCCGCATATTACTATACAGAAGTCGAAAAAAAGGTGCCCGAGACTGAAATTGATCCAATCGTGGCATCAGACCAATTTCTTAGCGAAATTGAAGCGAAGGTGTTGAAGTACCAGAAACAGTGGAAAGCCCAATTGGAAAGCGAAACACCGATGCCACATCTGTTTTACGATCTTTCGACAGACTCCATGAAGGCACATCGAGAATTGGCAGCGTCGCCTGAGAAGTCAAAAGCCCGGCTTGCCCAACCTATTGCGTTGGAACTTCTTGTGGCACTTGGATACGAATGGAGTCCGGGGTTGAAATCTGCCCGTGAAAAAATTCGAGCGGTCCTGGAGCAATATCCGCAAGCCGTCTACTTAGAGAATGTGTTGCGTCAGTATAACGCTTTCACGAAACAGCTTGATACGAAAGTTGGATCGATGCGCCATAAAGAGATGATGGCAATGGAGTTTCCGTTTCCAGATACCTTAGCGTTGAAAGGGCAGATTATTACTGGAGATGTGCTAATTGCCCAAAAGGAGTTTGAAATTGCCCTGCGAGATCTGGTGACCGAAATCAAGTTAGCTTACTACGATTATCTTTTCGTCATTGAGGCGACCCGTATTAACGACGAAAATCAGAAATTACTGCAGCAGATGATTGCTATTGCCCAGGCGAAGTTTCGCGTCGGACAAGGCAAATATTCAAACGTCATTATGGCACAGGTAGAGTTATCAAAGTTAGCAAACGTGATTATTACGCTTGAACAACAGCGGGAAACTATCATTGCGCGTCTTAATACGTTATTGAACGCTTCAGCAGATTTGCCGTTAGGAATTCCTGTGCCAGTTGAAGAAGAACGTGTTGTATCTACTTTGGCTGAGTTGTATGCGTTAGCAGCGCAGGAACGTCAAGAAATCCAAAAACAGAAGTTGGTAATTAGTAAAATGGGCTTGGCTGTGGAAATGGCAAAACAGATGACCTACCCTGACCCGACCGTCGGTGCAAGTTACTTTGAAAACCGGAGCATGCCGGACGTGAAACATACACAAAAAATGCCCATGACTTTTATGACGCAACGCACATTAAATCCGAGAGATACAGCGTGGTTCGGTCACCGAAACTCATACATCCATGAAGTGAATGTAAAAATTGAAGCGATGGAGCATCGGATCGAAGAACTTGAGAGCAAGATACGTTTTGTTGTAAAAAAACATCATTTTGGAATGGAAACAGCAGATCGGAGTATTCGCCTCTATCGCCGGACGCTGCTTCCGCAAGCACAGCAAGCGTTGGATGCCGCGAATACAGCCTATCAAGCAGCGCAAATTGACTTTTTGAGTTTTCTTGACGCCCAACGCACTTTATTAAATTTGCGGATTAAAGAGCAGCAGGCGTTGCGTGATTATCGCCACCATCTCGCACAGTTGGAACAGGCAGTTGGCATGATATTGCCCAAACAACCTCTATAGACATTTCACTTCTACGGGGTTCAGGCTCTGTTGGGATTCACCAGAAACCGCCATGTAATGGTGCCCAGATGCCATAATTAAAAAAATGCTCAGTGCAATCACTTAAAAAAGGAGTTCACAAAATGTCTAAAAATTTCTGCCTCGCAACGACACTGATGATTACTTTGCTTTTTATATTCGGCTGTAATCAGCAAGAGAAAGCTGAGATGGAGCATCATGTCAGTGAAAAACGTGAAACAATACCAGAGGACGCATCAGGCATGGATGAACACGCCGATCATGCACCAGCTGAAAAACGTGAAACAACATCGGAGGAGAACACCGGAGGCATGGATGAACACGCGGGTCATGCAGAGATGGCGATGTCTACTGACGATGGAAAACAGATTCGTTTCTGGACGTGTGTTATGCACCCTACAGTCAAAATGCAAGAACCTGGCAGTTGTCCAGTTTGTAAGATGGAGCTGATTCCTATTTACGAAGGGTCAGGACTGGAATTAACTGAGCAGCAGAAAGCACTGATTCCAGTGCGTACTGAACCTGTTGTCTTCCGCGAAGTTGAACGTGAAATCCGAACTGTCGGTGTTCTTGATTATAACGAGACACGTATGGCTTATGCTTCAACACGAATTTCAGGATGGATTGAGGACTTACACATTGATTTTACTGGGATCAAAGTGCGTAAAGGTGATGAACTTTTGTCTATCTACAGCCCGGAATTAGTCACAGCACAAGAAGAGTATTTGACTGCACTTAAAAGTATTGAGGAACTTCAAAACACGGAATACGCCGAACTGCGTAGATCGGTTGAACAGACCGTTGCCGCTGCGAAATCCAAACTTGAATTGTATGGATTGACCTTAAATCAGATTGAAGATATTCGCAACCGAGGAGAAGTCAGTACGACCTTACCGCTCTTCGCACCGAGGGCTGGGACTGTGGTTCACATGAACGTCACGCAAGGTCAACACGTGAACAAGGGTATGAATCTTTACCACATTGCCGACCTTAATAGTTTATGGATTATGGCGGACGTTTACGAGTATGAACTGCCGTGGATTTACATGGGACAGGCGGTTGAAATTACGACGCAATCCATGCCAGGGTTAGCGTTTTCTGGCAAAGTCACCTATATTTATCCGTTCTTTGACACACAAACGCGGACGCAGAAAGTCCAAATAGAAGTTCCCAATCCGACTGGACGACTCCGTCCAGGGATGTATGTGACCCTTGAAATAAAACCGACACTTGCAGAAATCTATACCCAAGGTGCCATCTCAAAAGCCCCGTATGCGTGTCCAATGCATCCATGGATTACGTCTGAACATCCCACTGAATGTGAGATATGTGACATGGACTTGGAACCGACACACACCGATATGACTGCGTCTGAAGCGGAGGGGAAGTGGGTCTGTCCGATGCACCCCGAAGAACAGTCTGATGAGTTTGGTGAATGCTCTATCTGCGGTATGGATCTCGTTGAAAGAGCAGAGATGTCTACACCCGCAGAGACGGCAGCATCTACTATGTGGGTCTGTCCGATGCATCCGGAAGAACAGTCTGATGAGTTTGGTGAGTGTTCCATCTGTGGTATGGATCTCGTTGAAAAACAGTCAACAACGGGTGCACATTCTCACGCACATCATTCCATGACCGCACCTACCCTTCGTGCAGATCAGCCCCCACTAATTTTCAAGTATGAGTGCCCTGACCATCTGGATGAATATGCGACCGTCCCAGGACTATGTCCACGTGATGGGAAGCCACTTATGATGACAGGTGAAGTCTTAACTGTCCCCAAGAGTGCAGTCATTGACACTGGTTTACGGAAGATCGTCTTCGTGGATCGCGGTGAATCCGGTTATGAACAAATTGAGGTTGAGGTGGGGCCCGAAGCTTGGGGAACATCGGAGGACTCAGAAACCAAACGCCGGTACTATCCTATTGTGAGTGGGCTTACCCCTGGTGATATGGTTGTCACCCATGGCAACTTCCTCATAGATTCGCAGACCCAATTAACAGGTTCCGCGTCAGGTGCTTATGGCGGAGCACTCGGTGATAAAGAATCAACCGCGCCTGTTCATCAACATTAAGGAGTCGTCAGTTGTCAGTACGGATTTTTTCAAAATCCTTTCAGTCATCAGATAAGAGACGTTGTCAAACGAAAATCTCTTAACCGATAACTGATAACCGACAACCGATAACCACTAAAAATGATTAACCGAATTATTGAAATCTGTATGAAGAATCGCCTGTTGGTATTAGTTATCTTTGTTTTTGTCACAATGGCGGGGTGGTGGGCGTTGAACCGGACACCCATTGATGCTATGCCGGACATCGGCGAAAACCAGGTTATTGTCTTCGCAGATTGGCCCGGACGAAGCCCTCGAGACATTGAAGATCAAGTTATCTATCCTTTGAGCATTACCATGCTCGGGATTCCCGATGTCAAAGATGTTCGCTCAACTTCAATGTTTAGTTTTGGCTACATTAATATTATCTTCGAGGATGATGTCGATTTCTATTGGGCTCGCACACGTGTACTGGAGCGTATGAATCTTGCACAGAAAGACATGCCAGAAGGGGTTGTGCCGGTCCTTGGTCCCGATGCAACGGGTGTTGGACAGGTATTTTGGTATACCGTTGAGAATGGGTATTATTGCCCCAATCATCCAACAGAACGCTATGCCGAGCCGGGCACCTGTCCCGAAGATGGAGGGACGCTTATTGCCTCCAATTTGGAGCTTCATGAGCTTCGGACCCTCCAAGACTGGACGGTTCGTTACTATCTCGCCTCTGCTGATGGCGTTTCTGAAGTCGCCTCGGTCGGCGGATATGTTAAACAGTATCAGATTGACATCGATCCAAATACCTTATTAGCGTATAACGTGCCGTTATCAATGGTTTACAATGCTGTCCGAGGGAGCAATCTTGATGTTGGTGCGAAAGTTATTGAGGAAGGCGGGATGGAGTTCCTGATTCGAGGTTTGGGCTTCATCAAAAACATCGCGGACATAGAAAATATTGTTGTCAAGGCACATAACGGCGTGCCCATCTACGTCAAAAATCTTGGGACAGTCAGCGAAGGTCCTGACTTTCGGCGCGGTGCTTTAGACAAAGCCGGCATTCCTGCAACCGGCGGGGTCGTGCTCATGCGATACGGTGACAATCCGTTACGTGTGATTGAGAACGTCAAGGCGAAAATAGCGGAACTCACGCCTGGACTTCCATCAGGTGTCCGAATTGTCCCGTTCTATGACCGGAGCCATCTCATTCACCGGGCAACAGATACCCTGAAGGAAACGCTGACGGAGGAAATCATCGTTGCAGCAGTTGTTATCCTGCTTTTCTTGGGTCAAGTTTCAAGTAGTTTGATAATAGCACTTGTCTTACCGATGGGGGTTTTGCTTTCGTTTGTGGGAATGCGGATTATTGGTTTACCATCGAACATCATGTCAATGGGTGGCATCGCCATTGCGATTGGAGTGATGGTGGATGCCGGTATTGTAATGACAGAAAATATTACACGACATTTACAGGCACCTCACCCAGGTGAAAGCAAACTTCAAGTTGCAACTCGTGCCGCTAAAGAGGTGGGGCCGCCTATTTTCTTTGCAATGCTCATCGTTATCGTCGCCTTCATACCTGTCTTTTCTCTGACGGGTCAAGCAGGTAAACTCTTCAAACCGCTCGCCTATACAAAAACTTTCGCTATGCTTGGGGCAGCCCTCATAGCGATTAGTCTGGTGCCAGTTTTAGCGTCATTTCTACTTGCAGACCCAACCCGTACCCGGACAGGTGTAGTTTCCAAAGTAGTGGCACAATTCTTTGCGATACTCAGCTGGCCCCTAAGAAAATTAGCTGATCGGATTACGTGGGTCCTCAGAACCTGTTATCGCCCGATCATTCGGCTGGCTGTAAAGAATATCTGGACGAAGCTCGCTGTTGTTGTTTTGGCGATACTTATATTTCTCGCAAGCATACCACTGACCCCATTCTATAAAAATATTGGGCAGGAATTCATGCCGCCACTTAACGAAGGGGCACTGCTGTTTATGCCGGTGCTGCTACCGGGTGCCTCAATTACGCAAGCAAAGGATGTCATGGCGAAGCAAGATTTGATTATGAATCGATTTCCAGAGGTTTCACTTGTCGTAGGAAAATTGGGACGAGCGACAACAGCAACCGATCCTGCCCCAATTGGTATGTTTGAAACTATTGTCAATATAGTTGACCCAGTGGAGTGGCCCCGACGAGCGGTTAAACGCAATTCAACGGAGGAGCTTGTGTCCGATCTCGTCCAACGCTTAAAACGCGCAGGGCTGATAAGCGAGGAACATGCAAGCCATATCAATACCGATTTTCTGGCGGACATCGTCGCAGCGACCATAAAACGGTTTGATATCTTAGCGACAACATACCACAACTCTTACCTGTCAGTTGACGAGCGCGAGAGTCTCTATCGCATCTGGTTATTACGTATCCTTTTAGAAGAACTCCTCACTGAAACGCGGATGGGTGGGATGGGATTGGAACACGTTAAAATAGGTGAATCTGAGACTGAGGCGAAACTTCATCAGATTGCCGAGGAAATTGAACCTACTCTCAAACATAAGGATTACTTCCGAACTAAGAACCGGAACGAACTCATTACCGAGCTGACAGAGGCTACCCGGATGCCGGGGGTTTCACCTATCATGACGCAACCTATACGCAATCGCGTTGATATGCTTGCAACGGGTATACAAACCCCAATCGGAATTAAGGTGTTTGGTAAGGACCTTGCCAAAATTGAGGAGATTGCGGTCCGCATTGAGCAGGAACTCCTTAAACTTGAGGGAGCACAAGGTCCCTATGCCGAGCGGATTGGAAATAAGCCATACCTCGAATTTCATATTAACAGAGAGGAAGCCGCTCGCTACGGCATCCAAATCCGAACAGTGCAGCAAATCATCATGACAGCCATCGGTGGCATGAATCTAACTTATACCGTTGAGGGACGGGAACGATTTCCAATTCGTATCCGTTACATGAGAGAATTGCGGGACAATATTGAAGCACTTAAGCGTGTCCTTGTGCCAGCCCCAAAAGGACTGCATATTCCACTTGAACAACTCGTGAGAATTGAGAGGCGACCCGGTCCAGCGAAGATTGCGAGCGAAAATACCTTGCTCTTTTCTCGCGTCTTTTGTGATGTGGATGTTGACACCATTGGACTGGTTGATTTCGTGGCATTAGCCCAAGAGACTCTTGATGAAACGATTAAGCCGACGCTACCGCAAGGCTACTTCTACGCTTTCAGCGGACAGTACGAAGCTGAATTGGAAGCTCGCAATCGATTAACGATTGTCGTCCCGGTATGTATCGCCGTCATCTTCATGTTGCTATACCTCCAGTTCAAGTCGCCTTCTGCGATGTTTTCGATCTTTCTTGCGATCCCCTTTGCTTTCATCGGTGGTATGTGGATGCAGTGGTTGATGGCGTTTGTGCCAGAAGCACTCGGCGGTGGTTACGCGATTAAATACAGCACAGCGGTGTGGGTGGGATATATAGCCTTATTTGGCATAGCCGTCGAAGATGGCATCGTCTTAATCGAATACCTGCTGGAACGCGTTCGGGGTGGTGAACCGATTGACGAAGCCGTAATCAATGCTGGTTTATTGCGCGTCCGACCCATCATCATGACCACAGCAACCACGATCTTGGCGTTATTACCAATCATGTTAGCAGAAATCAGTACGACTACTGGCGCGGAATTGATGAAACCTGTCGCGGTCCCTACCTTCGGCGGAATGGTCTCGGCAACGGTGGCTAACCTTATTTTGGCACCTGTGTTATTTTCCCTCTTCTATCCTATTGAGCATTGGATTCGCCAGCGGTAGAGGAAATACATAAGCAATATTAAGAAATCAATATCAGGTTTTGAGGAAGGCTGGAGGAGACCGCGTATCCGCTATTTTCCAAACTTCCATGCTTCCAATCTTCCAACCAATTTTGGAATCAAAAACACAATTTCAATATTGAAACTTGCTTAAGGATTATTTTTTCAGCATTGGAGGTATCATGAAACTTCTGACTACATTCAGCATCTACATATTGGTCGGTCTTATGGGGTTACCAACTGTCGGTACTGCACTTGAACTTGAAAAATACTTACATGTTGCCAAAGGGGTGGTCGTAAGCACGGGGCGTGGATTGGCGTTCACTGATGATGAACTGGAGACCGCACGTACTGAAGAATTCTCAATAGGATATCAGTTGACATCCGCACTTCAGTTCTCAGTCCCATTCAGTAGTTACGTCGTGGATACTCGCGGCGGCAACGCGGATGTCTTACCCTTCGGGACGTTGGGTGTTGAAACTGTTGGTATGATGTTGACGCTCGGTGGACGTGGGAAATGGGCACCCTTTATTGGACTCGGATCAAATTTCTATGCCTTTACTGAACAGTTCTCCGCACCAGCGAATATTCAGAATACTTTTGGTGCGGAAGCGTCTACTGGACTCAACATAAGACTGATTGACAGTATCTTTGGAGTGACGCAATTGAACGGATCACTCGGCTATCAGTTCAGTTTTTTGAGACCGAAAGTGAGTGTTCCTACCAGACCAGACGTTGAAGTGTTGTGGTTAAACCGCCATAGCGTCACTTTTCGTTTAGAAGTCTTAGGGTTGTAGACGAGCGGATCAGGTTGTCCGCAAGCTGTTTTGAATGCGGAGTCACAGTAAAAGTCTTTCTAAAAAAAACGATTTCTGATAAACTTACGGCGTAAATAAAAACTCGTAAAAAACGTTCAAACTCCCGCGTTGGAATTAACCAGACACCGTTGTGAGACGAAGTTATACCTTAAAATGGCATAATTTGTCCTTGCTTTACATTTGGAATAACGCCCAGATTCCCATAGTTAAAAAAGGAGATTGTGATGTTTTCCGAAATCTATCGGCAGCCTCGAACAGGTATTCTGTTAGGACTTATTTTTTTCATACTGAGCACACCACTACTTAGCAGTGCTGGTGAGTCATCCGGTGAGAAACTGGCGGAAACCATCTTCCCGAAAGCCAAAAAATTTGTTCAACGAAATCCTGTCCTTGTGCCAGATAAGATAACTGCTATTGAGAAGGAACTCGGTGTTAAGCTTCGAGCGGAAGACCTGAAACCGACTTTCCACATTCCGATCAGCGATAGAAAGAAACCGATGGGTTTGGTGTTGTTAGCTGATACAGAGGGACCGCACGGCGTTATTAAAGGTGCCGTTGGATTGGACATGAGAGGGAAAATTGTAAAGGTGGAAATCTATGAACATGAGGGGTCAGACGCTGTTGCAGCGGAAGGATTTCTCAATCAGTTCATCGGTATGGGCAGAGACGATGCGTTCAGGGTGGGAGTGGATATCGAAGTTATCAACGGGCATGAAGATGCTGCAAACGCGGTCGCTTTGATTCCAAAGAAGACGTTGGTTATGAGTTATGCTCTCTTTCTGAAACAAGCATCGAAGCCTGATGCCGAAAAAGCACCGGATCCTAATATTCCACAGGAAGATATGCCTGAGGTTGACGATCTCAAAGCACTTATGGCATTGATGATAGATGACTATTTTGTTATCGTTGACTACTTTGATGACAAAGAGAGTAAAGAGAAAGCCATTGCGGCGGTGAAACGACTCGTTAGATATACAGAGAGCATCTCAAGCTTCGAGCCACCCAAGAACACAGATCAGACTGAGGAGTATGTCTACTTGCAAGACAAGTTTAGCGGCACCCTCCTTGAATTTGCTGAGGCACTTGAAAGGGAAGGTATTTCTGACGGAACGCGTAAGCAGTGGGACGGTATTGTTGAATTAGTCAATCAAGCACACCTCCGGTTTAGCGAGGAAGAAATTGACTTGGACACATATTAGCTGCGAGTGCCGCAGCTTCTAATTGAATTTTAATTCGGAGATGGTATGACTATTGTTAAGCAAGGTTTAGTTTGCAAGTGGGACCCAAAGGTTTGGATATGCTGCTTGCTTGCCATAGGACTGTTGGTAGGCACATTGCAAGCATCGGCACAGGTTCGTCCGCCTCGACGGAAACACAGAATTTTGGTAGATCCAGGGGCGAAAAAAGAAAAAGATACTCTCAAAGCGGATATAGGGGCAAGCCTCAAGGACATCGCAAAACGCGCAACGCAGCACGCTCAGAACCCAAAAGTAGATATAGTACTCGTCGTTGACGGGGGCAGACAAATGTTAGGACATCTCGCCGACCTTGAAAAAAGATTCGTTGACATACTCCCCGTTATAGAGGCGAAAACAATGGATTACAGATTTGCGTTGGTGAGTTTTCATTCAGTATACGGAGAACCCCGCGTCAATTTCCATCAATGGACATTTGATTATCTCAAGATTGAAAATGCTTTCCGCGGTATGCGAGTGGAATCCGGAAACAACGTTGAATCTGGATATGGACTCGACGCTGTGATAAAAGGCTTGAACGAGTTGGAATTCCGAGAAGACGCAATAACACAGTTCGTTGTGGTGGCCAACTCTCGGCTGCGCACCTCATGGACAGAAGCAAAGGCGAAAAATAAAATTAGCCAACAGATTATCGATCTTTGTCGAAGCAACGACGTGCAACTCAACTGCATCGGTATGAGCGAAAAGGTTCAAGCGGAACTTACTGATGAAACGAACGGTATGTGGTACCCAATCGATTCAAGCCAGCGACGGATGGATGGGCAGCGTATTCGGAGCGGGGACACAATTGCCGATAAGGCACTCCTCAGGATTGATGGATTGTTTAAACGCATTGCCGAGAACCTGGTTGCGAGTAACCCCGGTAAAGTAGACGTTGTGTTCGTCTTTGATTACAGTTTGAGTATGCAAACCAAGACGGATCCCGCCTGCGACGGTTTGGATCTCATGGTCTCTGTCTTCAACGCAGCTGGATTAGATTATCAGTTTGGGATTATCCGGTTTTGGGCAGCGGTCGGCGGCGGCGAAAGTACTATTGTTATAACCAAGCCCCCATTGGAAACAGAGCAGGTAAAGTCGCTATTTCGCCTCCCAAAAAATGGCGATGAGCATCTATTGGATGCCATCATTGAAGGCGTGCCAAAACTCCGCACCGAAGAAGGGCGCAACCTCGTCCTCATCATCGTCACAGATGAACCAACGAGCAAACGATCAGAAAAAGGATATACCGCGGGCAAAGCAATTTCAGTATGTCGAGGTGCGTTTGCTCGGGTTTACGTCATCGGCGGGGTTACCTCCATGCGAAGCAACTCCATCGGAGATAATTTCCAACGGCAGGTCGCTCAGGTAACCAAAGGTGAACACTATATTATGCCGGGGGCATTGGCAAGGCAGGGCATTGGAGCTGATGAACGGAGATGAATGCGCTGTTTTTCATCCTGCGCGATATGTTGTCACTGTAAATTAAGTTCATCCGGCGTTTTGGCATGGATAGCGATGAGCACGAAACAGGTTGACTGTAAATTGGTGGTCGGTTCCGACAGTTCAATTGGTGTATTGCTGACGAAACTGCCGTCTTCCTGTCGCACATTTGTTAAATAGTTGATAGCAACCCGGCGGGTGTTGAGTGGATCGTTTCCGGCAGCGAGTGCCATAACTGCAATCGCTGTGATTTCTGGGTCGCTTGGACTCCCCTTATATCTCCCGAATCCGCCATCATCATTCTGAAACTGCTTTAGCCAGGCAATTTGGATATCGATATTGTAAGCAGTCTCCAGACCTTGAACCACCCAGGACGTTATGAAAACGTCAGACCTGCCCCCACGTTCTAACGCCCAGCCGCCATCGAAATTAATACCTTCCGCCAGCCAAGCTGCGCCTTTGGAGATCGGTTCAAAATTTTTTTTGAAACCAAGCCTCCTCAGTCCAGCTAATACCGCGGCAGTGTAGAGAACGTTGTCAGGACTCCGTTCTTTTTTTCCCCATGCACCACTGCGGTTCTGTGCTTTTTTTAACCACTGGAGCCCTTTAAAACGGACTTCAGGATCGGTCTCTGCTGCTGCTAATGCAATCAGCGCAAAGGTAGTGTGGGCGGTGTTGTTGTTCCAACCTCCGTTATCCAACTGTGTATTTCTGAGATACTGAACCCCCATTCGGACGACCTGTGATCCGGTACCCCATCCTGCATCGATCAACGCCCAAACCGCGAAGGCAGTACTCTCTACATTGCTATCTCCGCCGGAGATTAGGGGCCAGCCGCCGTCTTTATTCTGATGCTGCACGATGTAGGTTTTCGCACCCTCTATGGTTTTGAAGAGAGGAGGTCCCTCTACTGGCACATCATCGGAAACGGGACTTTTGCTATCCGCTGCAAATCCGTCTTTAATGCCAATCAAAAAGTTCAACGACAGACAACAACATATCAGAAAGATGGCTATCAGCCATCGGCTATCGGTTTCCATCAGTAAAGGGGATTCTGATGAACCTACCCTGCCTTGCTGACTCTTGACTGCTGATTGATAATCGTTTCTTTGCTGACTGCTGTAGTTTTTCATTGTTCCCTCCACTCACAATTTTAGGTGTCAGTGGTCAGCAAGGAGAGTTTTTTAGTCCCCTTGGGTTCCTTGTGAGATGAAAGTTTACGTAAACTGACAGGTCGCCCGCCGACAGCTGAAAGCTGGAAGCCGACTGCCACTCTTACAACTGTGGTTCAATTACAACCTTGTAAACGCCTTCTTGTCCGAGCATGTCAATGCCTTTTTCCAATTGATGCAACGGTAGGTGGTGCGTTATCAATTCATGCAGCGGGGCGCGCGTTATCTGAAGGTAATCCAACGCTGTTTGGAATTGAATCTGCGGATATGCCCATACACCGCAGACATCTAAGTCTTTGTTGCAAATCTGGTGCGGTCGGACACGGATATCTCCGGAATCGGTGTAATGTCCGACTTCGATAACCTTTCCACCGCGTCGCACGACATCCAATGCCTCGGAGAAAACCGCTGGTATGCCTGCACATTCAATGGCGATGTCCACGCCGACACCGTTTGTGAGGTCCTGAATCTGCTCGACCCGTTCTTCAGGCGTTGTATCCCCGACATTGATAACCACATCCGCTCCCATCTGCTTCGCCATATCTAATCGACTGTCAACAAGGTCGGTGGCGATGATAGTCCCAGCACCGCTATCCCGTAGCACAGCAACGACAAGGAGACCGATCGGTCCACATCCGAGAACCGCAACCCGATTCCCGATGCTGTATCCATCTCCGACTTGCGGCAGACCGGGGGCACACGCGCGTTCAACGGCACGTGTCGCAACCGCTACCGGTTCCGTCAGCACGCGAATCTCATCCGGGACACTTTCCGGCATTTTATACACCCAAGAATTGCCGTGGATATAGGTATACTCGGCGAATTCGCCGTTCAGATACGGTGGTGTTTCGCTGTTGCTAAACCCATAAATGGTGCGTCCGGAACACAGAGTTGGACGACCCGGGACGTGCAAACAATAGTAGCATCTGCCGCAGTTCTTTGAACCAGGCACCACAGTCACGCGGTCGCCAGCTTTGATGGGACCCCCCATCACATTCATAACCTGATTCGCATTTTTACCGATCTCAGCAATAGTGCCAACGACTTCATGTCCGGGGATGACGGGAAATTTTAGGGCAGTATGCCCAAGATACATGTGTTTATCACTGCCACAAATTCCGACGCTGTCCACTTGTAAGAGGAGCGCGTCATCTGCGGGGCTCGGTTTCTCGAATTCGCGGATTTCTATCTGTCCCGGTTGGAGCATCACCGCCGCCTGAACTTGCATAGTTAGAGTTCCTTATCTTACTTTTTTTCGTTTGTGGGCACTGTTTATCGTGCCCAGAGCGGAATTAATATCCTTGTCAGTTGTGCCAAACTCTCCAAATTGTGTGCCGGAAGGAAATAGTCGACATAAGGCAAAGCCGTGCGAATACCTCGGCAAATCGGCTGATAGCCGTCACTACCGAGCAATGGATTGAGCCAGATTAACCGATACGCATGCCGATGGATCATCTCCATAGAATGGCGCAACACATCTACATCGCCGCGATCCCAGCCATCGCTGATAAGGATAACGACGGAACGATATGCCGAGAAAGACGGCGCAAACTGCCGATAGAATTCCAGCAGGCTTTCCCCAATCTTCGTTCCACCCGACCAGTCCGGGACAACATTCGCGACCTCATTCAAACCCTCTGCTAACCCTTTCCTTTGGAGAAGTCCAGTGATGTCTGTCAGATGTGTGCTAAAGACTGCGACGTCCACTTCTTTCAGCTCCTGCTGCATGCCGTAGATGAATTGGATGAGAAACTTGGCATAACAATCCATTGAGCCGCTGACATCACAAAGGAGTAGAATCTTGGTTTTCTTAATCTTCTGCTGTTTCCGAATTAATTCAAGAGGTTCGCCGCCGTGGACAAGACTTTGCCGCCAACTTCGTCGAAAATCAATAGTTTTTCCCTTTTTACCGACAACCTTTCGGCGGCTGAGTTTTGTTGCCAACACTGCCGCCAGTTTCGCGACGATCTCCCGTGCTTTCTCTATATCTTCTTTTGTGAACTCACTGAAATCCTTCCGAGTCAGAAGATCCTCGGCACTGTAAGCGATTGGATCGTCTTCCTGTCCTTCCTCATTATCCTCTGCTTCGGTATCCAACCACTGTTCCACAATGTCCTGCTCATCACTGGCATCGGAGAGTTCCTGGAGACTGGACGGTTCTGATGTCTCCTCTTCCGTCTCCACAGTTTGGAATTCGGGACGCGGATATCGCCAAAACAGATTGAAAGCGGTGTCAAACGTCTCCCGTTCAGTTTCTCCAGCGATGAGGTTCGTCCGTGCTGTGTGATAAAACGCCTCCCGCTCACCGATGTCAATCAGTTGGACGCTCTCACACCAACTCAATTGGTTGGTCGTCGTAACATTGACACCCATCTGTCGGAGCAGACGGCAGAAGTCTGTAATTTGTTGAAGAAGGGTCTGTTCAGTCATTTTCTTCGTTCTCCAAGTAAGCAATGAAGGCGTTCAGTTCTTTGGAGACGGTTGGGAATACCTTGTTCACTCGCTCGGCATTTTTGAGCATTTGTTCATAGTCCAATTTGGCACCGTAGATATAGACAAAAACGTGACGAAATCCTAAAAGATCCTGTAGTTCCGCACAGGTTTCTTGGGACAGTACAAATACCCGTGTCGGTTTTGGTTCCGCCATTTGCTGTAAGAGTGCTTTATGCCACTCTTCCCCGGCAGGTAATGATCGGTCAACCTCGCGTGCGATTCGCACGAAAATGTTTTCCAATTGCTTATAGAAATCGTAGAGGTACCTGGCGATCTCAAGTTCTATACTCCGTCTGTACCGCGCCGGGGCATCTTCAATATTTTCCAAAGCTTCCCCGATGCGTCGAACTGCATCTTCTACGTTTGTATATCCATCGGAAATGCGCTGTATTAGTTCCGCCTGATTCACTGCGTTAGTTTCCTCTTTTCTTATAAGCGTTCTTTGGCGATCCTGTGCAGTAGTTGTGTCAAAGCAGATTCCGTTTTTTTGAATGGGCACGGCTTGATTCTGAACACGTTCGCGAAACTGCCCTTTACAATTGTCAAAATTGATTAAATCTATTCTGAATTCTTGGCTAAACCCGATGGTTTGTGCGACAGCGCGAAAATATAAATCAGATGGCAGCCCCCAGACGGCAATATCAATATCTGACCCTTTTGAGAACCATGTCTGTCCTGCGAGTGATCCAAAGACAGCAACCTGTGTTGCCCCAAAGTCTTCATAAAGCATGGTGGCTACTTGATGTGCTGTTTGCCAGGCGCGCTGCAGCAATGCCTCATCCACCTTCCGATTTTGGAGGTGTTGATAGAGCCGTTGGCGGCATTCTGCTAACTCATCAGGCGATAAATCTTTCGCTGTGCGATGGGTGTCTGTGGGTTGATGCATACCACTATCTCCTTAGAGAATAGGATAGCACAAAGTGGCTTGGCGTGCAATAAAAAAGAGACGGGGGAACTGTTTTGGTTTTCCCGTCTCAATTATCTATTTTTCTTTTTTATTTCTTCATCCCTTAAACAGCATGATTAACTACATAGTTAAGCCCTTACGGATTTTTTCGGATTCTGGGAATCTATTATCAGAAATTGTATCATCTATGTTTCGGTTTGGAAACCCAAGTCTTTAGACTTGGGAGGAAAAACCGCCCTCGTGTGTGAGGCCAAGGCGTTTTTTTTTGAAAAAACACTTGACATTTTTAGCAAAATGTGGTTTAATATATGTATCACACTGGAAACCGACATTCATAGCGTTACCACTTGGTAA
>JAGWBV010000005.1:86016-86677 GCA_021295715.1 Candidatus Poribacteria bacterium
TACAAAACCTCTGTTCGCTCGTTGACGTGGGAACTGCGAAAATATACGAAAGTCGTTGGTAAAAAGACCAAGGATACAAGGAAACAGACGATACGTGTTCGTCAGACCCCTATCCGCTCCACAGGCACACGGTATAACCGCTTGAAAGTGCTGAAACTCGGTGAAGTCAAGATCCGCCAACATCGTCCGCTCATCGGAGACCCGAAAGAGGTCACGTTGAAAAAGACGGCACGTGGCTGGTATGTCTTTATCGTTTGCGAAGTGCCGGAGACGCTGAAATGTGTTCCAAAGTCTGCTTGTGGTGTAGACGTTGGGACGCACAAATTTCTGACGACCTCTGCCGGTGAAACTGAAGATAATCCGCGCTTTTATCGCCAAGCCGAACAGAAGTTGATACGCTTGCATCGCGACCTTTCGCGCAAGCAATACCGAAGTAAACGGTGGTATAAGGCAAAGGACGCATTGGCGAAACAGGCAGATATTGTTGCCTGTTAACGTCTTGATTTTATCGCGAAAACCGTCTATAAACTCTTTCACCACAAAGGGTTTGATGCTGTTGTTGCTGAGAAACTCAAACCGAGCAACATGGTAAAAAATAGGCATCTTGCGAAGTCTATTTCCGATGCGTCCTGGGGCATGTTCTTTGACTGGCTTCACTGGG
>JAGWBV010000005.1:86857-119740 GCA_021295715.1 Candidatus Poribacteria bacterium
ACCATCCTCACTGAAACGAGAAACCCGTTATTACAACAGGCTTGTTGGGGTTAACCTCTTAACAAGCCCAAGTCTTTAGACTTGGGTACTTGACAACAGTTTATGCAACAGAGGATACACAATTATGAAAGCATCTGAATGTGAATATTGCAGTGGCGAAATTCGTGAGAAAAAAGTCACTGTAGATCACTGGTATGAAGGCAAACTGGTAATTATTAAGGATGTCCCGGTAGGTGTTTGCCAAGAATGCGGTCAGCGGTATTATGCCGCTGCGACGCTGGATCGACTTGATACGATGGCACAGAACAGTGATACCGCGCCGGAAAGAATATCTGTCCCAGTCATGGTGATGAGTCCGTAATTATTGATGTCGAAGTCAATGCTGCTCCTTAAGGCCAGAAATTATACATCGGCTGTTGCGTCACTACGCTGACGAGACTCCAGATACCACCCACGGTGAAATCCCCTAACATCAAGCCAATCGCGAACATTACCAACTGCTGTGATGCTCGCGGACCACTGATCTTCAATACCGCCCATTTGATAATCGAACTCACTAACATACAACTCCACAAGTATCGCATGCCCCAATCACTGGAGACGACGAACCCGATCGGGTGGAAGGGCCACCAGAAGAAACGCGCTCGCATAAACATCAAGAGCGTCGAAAAGAGTAATCCAAACACGATACCACCAGTGGCATAGAAATTTGGTTCGGTGGGGTAATAGATCCAACGCTGGAGTCCATTAAAGACACGTCCACCGAAACCGGTTGACCAACCGCTGCCACCACCCATATTCAAAGCACCATAGGTATAGAAGATATAGAGGATGATGCCGAACACCATCACGGCAGCGAACCCTGAAACCCCTAACAACGCGAAGAACAACCGCCTCGGTGCGATTCCAGAGCGTTCCGAGAGTTTGAAACCCTCTAACTGATGCGGCATCGGATTGCTCGTGTAGCTTCGATTAAACCAGCGGTAGAGCGTCAACGCAACGAGGTTATTTGTGCCAAGTAGCCGTGTCCCGAAACCGTCGACAAGGATATGATGATTCGGCATGTGCTCCATCGCATGCACGGGAAATCCCTGCTCTGCTCGCATCCGCGTGAGCACCAAGACGATGATAAAATAGATTGCAAAAAACAGCGGAATCAACCAGAGGGACATACCGATACGCTTGGAGGAAATAAAGAGTATTGCGAGTCCGACAACGATACCCCAGAGTGCTAACCTGTAGGAAATCGGTTCGTCAGCATCCTCACCTGTGCGGTGACGTGCGATACGGAAGACACCGCGAAAGTGCCGCAAGTTCAGAACTACGACAGAAATGAAAATCCCGATGGCAGCACCGAAGCATTGTCTGTCAATATAGGGAAATCCCGGTAGACTGGACAAGCCAACGGCACTGGTCAAAACTAATTGTGCCTTGTAGAAAATAAAGAAAAACCAACTGGAGAAGGATAGATCGAGCGGCATCAGCAACCCAAGTCCGATAACGAAGGGATAATAAGACATACTGATGCCACCGATAGCGTTCCACGGTTTTTCTGTGAACAGGTGTCCAAACCCCTGCCAGCCGCCGATCCGCTTGATTGGTAAGGTAGGAAGCGTCGGATACAGAAAACTAAAACCGTTGAGTATCGCTATAGATGCCGCAATTCCGAATCCAAGCCATGTGATGCGGTGCGAAAACAGCGATTTCGTGTTATGGGTGACGTGAAAAGCGATCTGTGTGATCGGATAGGCGAGTCGTTCGCGTTCCACCCACTGCTTCCGCAGGACGACATTGATGCACAACATCACGAGGACAAGGACTGTCATGAAACCTGCCCAAGATAAGATTGGCACTATCCATACACCAATTATATCTACAATAGAGAGACTTGATTCTCCTGTATAGTAACCCGTCAGTGCCTTTGAATCGTCGACAAGAAGCCATCGCGGAAGGTAATCATAGAAGAGTTGTTTCCATTCGTTTTCGGGGGTTGCGAAATAGAAGGCGTGTCCGACAGTCGTGACGAGAATCGTCATCAGCGTAATGGAGGGGAAAGCGCAAGCCGTGCTGAGCAGGATGTATATCGTGAGAAGCTCCGCATCGGTGAATAAGCGGCGACGGACCGAAAGATTGAGAAGCGTGAACGCAAACACGACGAAGACGACATTGTAAAACGGCACAGCGTAGGTATTCAGCGCATAACCGACAAGCCCGACTTCACCCGCAATGATCCAATAAAAATTAAACGGAATCAGCACGAGCGTAATGGCAACGGACTTCCACGTGACACCGTGCGATTTCGGGCGTTCATCGTTTCTCATCTGATTCACGGGATTTCGGTTAGAAAAGCGATGAATGTATCTAACTCTTCAGAAACGGTTGCAAATAGTTCCCCAATCGGTTTTGCCTGTTCCTCGGCTTTTTCGTAAATCAACTCGTCGCCATAAATGTTATTAACTTTGTGTCGGAAATCTAAAAGTTCTTTTAATCTCGGCAAGGTTTTCTCGGAAATCACAGGAGGGCGCTCTGGTCGTCGTTCTGCCATTTGTTCAAGTAGATCATTATGCCAGCGACTCCCTCTCGGAATTTTCATATCTATCTCATGGGCAATTCGCTCGAAAATTCTCTCAATGCCGCTGTAAACTTCAGCGAGATCAGAAGCAATTGTTTTTTCTACATATTTTTTGTGGTTAGCTGCAATGATTTCAATATCTTGTAAGGCATTCGCGATGCCTCGGACAGTTCGTTCTATTTTTGTGCGTTCATCAGAGATACGTTGAATAAGTTCGTCGCGATTCACTGTGTAAGTTTCTCCATTTTCTGTACCCGATGTGTTCATCAATGTGAGAATGTCCGTTCCTGCTTTATCAATAGGGATAGCTTGGCTTAGAACCCGCTCACGGAATAAACTGTTAATGGATTTAAAATTGATAATATCTATTTTAAACTCAGGATCCAAGCCTTTTGTCTCCCAGAGCGCGTCCAGGCATTTGTTATATGAGACCCCCCAAACAACCATATCAATATCTGAGTTTTGGGTGAACCGTTTCGGTTCAGTGACGGAGCCGAAGACGGCAACTTTCGTCGCACCAAAGTCTCGATAAAGGACAGTGGCGAGACGACGCGCTGTCTCCCATGCGCGTTGAAGCAGTTCTTCGTCAACTTGACGATTTTCCCATTGGCGCTTGAGGTTTTCTCTGCATTCCGCCAGTTCTGATGGAGACATCTCTCTTGTCGTAGGTGCGCTACGCATGTTTAGAACCTCCTACCATCTGTCCGTTTTGAGATTAGGCGAAGTTGCGAATGTGAACCTAATTAGAGTCTCTATTGTATCACGGCTGAATAGAACCGGCATACAGATCGTTCAAAGCGTCTTCTGGAAGAGGTTCTGGACTATTCTTGGCGAACTCAAGTGCCGCCTCAAGTTCGTTTGCGAGTTCGGTCTCAAGTGCTGAGAGATCATCTTGGCTCATCCCCTCTTCTTCGATGAGGACCGCAGCGAGTCTCCGAATGGGATCGCGTTGCCGTTCTTGCTCTTGCACTTCCTCACGGTCGCGGTAGGATGTCCCCGGATCACCGATGTGATGCCCGCGGAATCTGTACGTATCGCAGTTGAGGAGCGTCGGTCCACCGCCTTCACGTGCGCGTATGACGGCTTCGTCCGCTGCAGCGTAAACCTTAAGGACATCGTTCCCATCGACAGTGATACCCGGCATATCGTAAGCAGGAGCACGGACAGCCGCAATATCTACTACCCGTTGATGCTCTCGTTGCGGCGTTCCCATCCCGAATCGATTGTTTTCGCACACAAAGATGACAGGTAATTCCCATACGGCGGCGAGGTTGAGCGTTTCATGGAACACGCCTTGGTTCGTCGCGCCATCACCAAAGAATGATACTGCGACTTGCTGTGTCCCACGGAGTTTAGCAGACAGCCCCGCACCCGCCGCGAGCGGAATTCCAGCCCCAACAACACCGTTGGCACCCAGAATACCGGTCTCTTTATCGGCGATATGCATCGAACCTCCCTTGCCTTTACAATAACCGGTTGTACGCGCGAACAACTCCGCCATCATCCGATCGCGTTTGCCGCCTTTCGCTATGAGATGACCGTGACCACGATGTGTACTCGTGATGTAATCAGCATCTTGCAGATGGGCACACACCCCTACTGCTGTGGCTTCTTCGCCGATATAAAGGTGTAAGAAACCCGGGAGTTGACCGCTCTGATAAAGCGTTCCAGCGGCTTCTTCAAATTGACGAATTTCTAACATCTTACGATACATGTAAAGCATCTGATCTTTACTCGGTTTTGACATAATTCCTTTCCTTCTTTTTTTCGAGCGTCTGTAGCCCATAATGAAATGGAGGAGTTTTTGCTTGGGCGTTCCTTGGTGTGCGGGAACGTCCTGCCTTATCTAAACGCACCTAACTGAACCGCAAGGTAAAATTAAAAATAGGGCGCGATACATTCCGGTGAATCGTTCGTAGGACGGTTGACAAACCTTGATACCGTGTATGCTTCCATCCCTTCATCAGGGTAGGGTACAAGGAGCGGTTGGAGGGTGTCTGCCGATTTTTGGTTCGGGGCAAGCCACTCCGCATAAGCGTCTTGTGGTAGAATTACAGGCATTCTATGATGAATTTCCTCCAACAGCGTATTCGGTGGACACGTAATAATAGTGCAGGAGTGGAGCGGTTCATCCATCCCATCCGCCTGCCATACCTCCCATAGTCCTGCGAGTGCAAACGGCTTCTGCGATTTAAGGCGGATGTAGACGGGTTGTTTGCTTCTATCACCAGGAATCTGTTTCCATTCGTAGTAGCCGTCCGCTAAAATGAGACATCGCCTGCGTTTGTAAGCATTTCGGAAAGAGGGTTTTTCTGAGAGGGTTTCTGAGCGTGCATTAATCATCCGATTTCCGATCTTCGGATCTTTCGCCCAAGACGGAATAAGTCCCCAATGAAAGAATTCCACTTGTCCAGTTTCTGGACGCTCCGCCGTATCAGTCGGCGTGTTTGCAATAACAGCCACATCTTGTGTCGGCGAGATATTGTAGCGCGGGGACAAGTCCATTGGCATCGCAAAGTTGAAGAAAGTTTGATTCAACGCTTCTGCATCGCTTGCGAAGGTAAATCGTCCACACATTTTTTAATTCTCCTGAAACAGAGCAAACACGGGTATCTGCCCCTAAAAGCGAGGATTTGTCCTATACATCCTTTTTGGATTGCGGGAGAAGAATATCATCTCTCCAGCGAAGACGGAAGGATGGGCGCACGAGTGCCTCTGGAGACTGAAGCGTCAAACCCCCATCGGCAGTCAAGACGATTCCAGTAACAAAATCCGCCTCATCAGATGCCAAGAAAAGTGCAGCATTGGCAATGTCTTCGGGTTTTCCGTAGCGACCAATCGGATAACAATCGCGAGAGGCTTGTTCTTCGAGAGCGTCCTCAGCGAGAGAGACTTCACCTCTTTCGCCAACGATCTGTCCAGGTGCGATAGCATTTGCCCGGATACCTTCCCTGCCGTAATCAAGTGCAATACTTCGCGTTAAAGCATTCAAACCGCCCTTTCCAGCACCGTAAAGCCCGAACCCTGGATTTGTAATGGTAGCGTTAACTGTGGAGATGAAGACCAAAGCCCCGCCACCATTACGGATCATTTCAGGAATGCAATACTTCGCGCCGAGCCACGGGCCGCCGAGCGTCACGCCAAGACTTTCATTCCATTCTTCAAGTGAAAATTCAATCGCTTTTTTGGTGTAGGAGTGTGCAGCGTTATGGACAAGGGTTGTTATTTTCCCATATTTCAACAAGGCGGTTTCGACAAGTGTTTGCCAAGTCGTTTCGTCAGCGACATCGCCCATGACGGCGATTGCTTCTCCACCGGCATCTTGAATACGGTGGACAGTTTCATCCAGTTTTTCCTTGCGGCGGCGCGTGTTAACAACCACTTTCGCACCCTCGCAAGCAAACCTGTAAGCAGTTGCTGCCCCGATACCACCCCACGCAGCACCTGCGACAATTGCAACTTTTCCTTCCAATCTCATAATAAATCCTTTTCATTATAATTCTACAAACTACCAACTATTATATCATATTTTCCATTTTTGTGCTACAATCATTATAACCGTAACGAAGGGAGAAATTCGTGTGAAACCAGCGATAAAAGAATGGCTCGACAATTGTATTGAAAAACTTAAGGCAGGCGAGTTGACCGAAACTGACCTACGCGATATAACTGCCACCTTGGATTCTGAGAAGCAACTCATCCTGTATCTTTATTCTAAATCAACGAACTTACGCTCACCGCTTGGTGGGTGGGCATTATACGACCCAACTGCCTCCGATGAACCAGTACTCCCCTCGCAGGATGTCCCCTATGCATCCGTCCTTGACGCGGTTAGCGATGGGTGGCGGATCGTCCAATTTCCACGTCCTGAACTTTACAACTTTACGGATGTTGACAATGCCTATCTTACGTATGAGTTTATTTTAGAAAAATTTGTGTAAAGGAGGAGCACGATGATTAACGTTGAACCGACACTCAATGACCATCAAGTCATGCGGTTTATCCATAACGGCTATATCACTTTGGAGAGTGTCATTGATCCAGATTTCAATAAGGCGTGTGATGCTGTACACGGTGGGCATCTCAGCGATTTCGTTCTTACAGATGAATTTCGCCGGAACGTCCTGCTACACCCGGCTGTCGCGGGTGTCGTCCGTTCGCTGTTAGGTAAGAATTTCCTTGTGCCGACGAGCGCACATCATCATCTCTTTGAAGCACCACACCGCGGGCAAACGTGGCATTCCGATGGGCTTACCGAATACGGATACGGTATCACACATCTTCAATGCTACTATTATCCGAAAGCGGTGAAAATCGAAGATGGACCGACGATGATATTGCCCGGTTCCCACCATCGGCTTGTGGATAGGGAAGCGATCGCACATTACGGGGACATCCTTGGACAACTCTCCCTCACCGTCCCCGCGGGCACCGTCGCAATGACACGCTACGGCATCTGGCATAAGGCAGGTCCAAAACTCAATGCTGATAGACGCGGAATGATTAAATTTTCCTACTACCGTACTGCCATGCCCAAACGGGATTGGGCGCGAGATTCCGATGAAATTCCGTCTTACCAACATCAAGGGAGACATCCCTACGTGACAGAAGTGGAATCTTACCGCGATCGACGCAAGGGTGAATTGACATGGAACTGGTTATGTGGATTGGCAGAAGTGGAAGATCCGATTCCACCGGTGCAAATGTTTAACAGCGGGATCCCCTTATCGGAAATCCAACTTCAGTAGCCAGACAATTCGGTTCTCATTATCGCTCCGAAGGCACTATTTAAATTGGAGTAGCAAGTTTTCAATATTGCCTTTCAGTTTTACATTACCCGCTTGTGTTGCGAGTTCTAAGGCGGTTTGAAAATCCTGTTTCGCCTCCGCGGTTTTGTTGAGAGATCTTTTTGCCAATCCTCGACGAAAGTAGGCTTTGGTATGCTCAGGGTTGAACTGAATCGCGGCATCATAGTCCGTGATCGCAGCATCGTATTGATCGAGTTGTGCCTTTGCGACCCCGCGGTTGTAATAGGCATTCACGTAATCCGGTCTCAGGCGTATGGCGGTGTCATAATCGGTAATTGCTGCCTCGTAATCACCGAGACTTTTCCTTATGATCCCACGATTGTTGTAAGGTGTCCCTAAACTGGGGTCCAAGCGTATGGCGGTGTCATAATCGGCAATTGCTGCCTCGAATCTGCCGAGCCTTTTCTTTGCCACTCCCCGATTGTTGTAGGCTTCTGCGTAATCGGGATCCAGGAGAATAGCAGCACTATACATCTCAATTGACGCTTTGTATTCACCGCGCTTTGCATTTGCCAACCCACGCCTGTTGTAGTCGATGACTTTCTCCGATGTTTTTTCTGATCCACAGCCAAAGCAAACGAGGCATACCAGAAGCACAGTCAACAGTTTCTTATCTTTCATCACACTTCTCCTCCCGTCTACTTTAAATGGCGTAAGGCGTTTCCATAAGTAGGCAGATTGTTAACCCGCCTACTCAATTCATCAGATTAACGCGCACCACACGCTTGCAAACACGCCTGCATGTGTCCACGCGATTCTGCTGCAATTGTGCAACACTGTGCTAAACTGTATTCTTTCGCACCGATGACTTCAAGGTTCAGCGGACCGGTATAACCATTCTCATGTAGAACGCGAATGTAGCCAACGAGATCAACGTCCCCACGTCCGTTTGCCTGCAATTCGGGATCACCGGGACCGCGCTGTGTGCCTTTGCAATCTCGAATATGGACATGTTTCACGCGCGAGATAACGGCAGCGATCGCCTCTACAGGATTTTCGTCCGCACGATGGATATGAGACGGATCCATATCGATTCCAAACGCCGGTGACGAAATCGCTTCCATGATGCGGAGCGTTGTCGGTGTGTTATAGATGCTTGCGCCCACGTGTGCCTTGACGCAGAGCGTTACACCGTAGTGTTCCGCACGTTCAGAGAGACTGCCCAATGAATCAACAACTTCGGGCCAGGCAGATTCATCGTCCGACGTGCCGCCGGGACCGCAGTTGATAATCGGGACACCGATCTCAGCTGCTGCTTGGAATGCGAGTTCCATTCGTTCTGGATCGCGTGAGGGTTGTTCCATCGCCAACAGGTCGAGTGCGTACTCTTTCGCGAACCGTTTGATGTCGGCAGCGAGTGCTTGCCAGTTCGCAAGCACGAGATGCTGGCTCATCCCGTCAATCGCTGAGAGTTCAATGCCGTCATAACCAGCCATGGCGATATGCTTAAAGGCGGTTTCCATATCGTAACCACCGAACAGTACCGAATTTGCTCCTAATTTCAAGTGTAATACTCCTTACTATACGGACAGATATAGTGCCGTCCGATCTACAATAATTATCCGTTCAGTGTCGGAAGTGGCTGTGGACGCACCAAAATACCGCCCTGTTCGTAAGACTCCATCGCCGCCCAAGTATACTCGAGTGCCGCGAGCGCATCTCTGCCGGAGGCGCGTAACTGCTCTTTCGGCACGTCGTTCGTGATGTCCTCTAAAAAGGCGTGGATCCTTAAGGGAAAAGTCTGACCAAAGTCGCTGATGCCGGACTCCGTGACAATGGGATCACCGGAGAAATCAGGGGCACCAGGGGAGGGCCAATAGGTTACCTTCTCGATGCAGTTTTCAATGCAGAAGGTGCCACGTGTACCTGCGAGTTCGACACTCCACCAACCCCCGAGACCGAATGTAGCATCACCCCGTTGGCTCAATAGGTAGCCGATACATCCATTCTCAAACCGGAGGTGTATGCTGTTGATGGAGACCATCACATCTCCGGCACCCCGTCTAAAATGCGGACGATCCATAAAGGCTTGAACATGCGTCACATCGCCGCAGAAATGACGCATCACACTGAACGGGTGCGATAGGAAGGCTTTCACATGAAAATAGGGAAATCCATCTGATCGAGGGGCTTTCGAGTGACTATAGCCGAACTCACCGCCAGCGAATCCCATTTTGTGAAGACAGTAAACCATCTCTCCGATGTGTCCATCGTCAATATATTTCTTTGCTTGCTCCGCAGGCGGCGTAAAATAGTGATTCAGATTACAACCGAGATAGAGGTCCTCTTCCGTAGCTTTTGCTACCATCTCTCGTGCCTGTCCGATATCGTTAGAGATCGGTTTCTCAACAAGCACATGTTTTCCGTTATCAAGAGCCTCCATTGTTGGTTCGTAGTGCCAACTCCCGTTCTCGTTTCCACCGGTGCCGACATCGACGATGTCCAAGTCGGGTTCGCCATCAATCATATCAGCTAAGCTGTAGTATGCCTTTACACCGAGACGTTCCGCTGCGTTGTCCGCACGCTCTTTCACAATGTCACACACCGCAACGAGTTCCGCCAAGTCGTCATTCGCGTGGCAATTCGCATGGTTATTGCCAATCCCACTCATGCCGACGACGCCAACTTTTAATGCCATTTGTTATTAATTCCTTCCAAAGATGAAGTTTGATTTCGCCTATAGGGGAGACGTGCAGTTTAAATTTGCGTTTGCTCGTGACATCCTACAGGGACCTTACATCTATTATAAGGCTGTTCACGGTTTTGTCAACAAATATCTTTGAAATACACTTGACAGCAATTCCCTTACGTGCTATTTTCTCATAAGAGAATCAATGCACCTCAATCTCCGTAGGAACACACAATCACGCGAAGGAGGAACACAGATGAGTATCAGTGTCGGGATGGTAGGCTTAGGGATGTTCGGACCGGCGTTTATCGAATCGTATAAGTCGCATCCAGATGTGCATCGTCTCGCGCTCTGCGATTTACGCGAAGATCGGTTGACGAAATGGGCAAAGCAGTTTGAAATTTCTGAAACCTACGCAAGCCTTGACGACATCTGCAAATCGGATTTAGATGCCCTCGTGATTATCACACAGCATTGGATACACGCACCGCAAGCGATTCAAGCGATGGAATCAGGAAAACACGTCTACACCGCTGTCCCTGCCGCGGCATCCTTGGATGAATGTGAGGCTCTTATCAGAACCGTTGAGCGGACCGGAATGATCTACATGAACGGGGAGACGAGTTATTTCCGCCCAGAAACCGCCTTCTGTCGCCAGAAAGCGGCGGAGGGTGCGTTCGGGGAGTTTGTTCATTGCCGCGCCGAGTATTTTCATGACATGAGCCACGGACTCTACGATGTCGCGAAAAATCGGTGGGGCGCGCAGTGGGGGCGCGATAAGATGGGCGGTATCCCGATGTATTATCCTACCCACTCAACCTGTTTCCCGATTTCCGTGATGAAGGCGCACGCGACATCGGTCTCCGCACAAGGGTATATCTATCCAAACGACGATTGGTTTCGGACGGACACCATTCACAAAAATCCCTTCTCCAATGAAGTCGGGCTTTTCACGATGAGTAACGGCGCGACAACGCAAATCTGTGAGTTCCGGAGGGTCGGACATCCCGGATCTGAACGCATCAGTGGTATTTATGGGACAGATGGCAGTTACGAGCAAAGTCTCGCAGGGAGCGTTTGGGCAGACAAACACGGGCGGGAAATCGTTGAGCCTTCAAGATCACACGAAGATCTCCCAGAAGCACTCACCGCGGATCTCGGCGGACATGGGGGTTCACACGCCTATCTTGTACACGAATTCGTGGATTCTGTCAATCGCCAACGCTTACCACGCGTCAACGTCTGGGAGGCGGTTCGGTATTGCGCACCGGGATTTGTCGCACATGAATCTGCACTACGGGACGGAGAATTGCTCCCGGTTCCAGATTGGGGCGACGCACCAGAAACGTAAAACAGAAGATTGTCCTTGATTTTTATTGAAGTTTACGGTATACTATACAATTTAAAGGATTTCTAATGGCTGGATACCATGCAAATCGGCACGCAACCTTCGGCTAAATAGAAAACCATCGGACATTAATCAACGCATACTAAGAATCCGAGGTTAATTAAGGAGTATAGCATGGCTATTGAATACGCGGGTCCCTATGATACATCGGCGATTCCACCAGATGTTGCCCGCGAAATTGAAATTTATGAGATTCAACTTGGTCGGGTCCAAGAGGGCCAAGTTGAAGAAACACTGTTTACCGAATTTAGACTCCGTCACGGGGTTTACGGACAGCGTGATGACCGGTCGCAAATGATCCGTGTCAAAATCCCATTCGGCGGGCTTACAGCGACACAACTCGAAATGCTGGCGGATGTTGCCGAAGAATTTTCGGATAACATCATCCACATCACCACCCGTCAAGATGTACAATACCACTATGTGGACATCAACAATACACCGGAATTAATGCGCCGTCTCGCAAGCGTTGACATTACCACCAAAGAAGCGTGCGGTAATGTCGTGCGAAACGTCACCGCATGCCCTCTCAGCGGTGTGTGCCAAGATGAGACATTTGACATAACACCCTATTCTAAGGCGTTGTCTGCATTTCTTTTAGGGCACCCGGATGCCCAAGATTTTGGTCGTAAGTTCAAAATCGCGTTTTCCGGATGTGAAGAACACGCTTGCGGTTTGGCAAACATGCACGACATCGGTGCGGTTGCCGCCGTTAAAGAGGTGGACGGTGAAGTCAAGCGCGGTTTTAAACTTTATGTCGGTGGCGGACTCGGCGCAGTGCCGCATCAGGCGAAAATATTTGATGATTTCGTTTCCGCAGAAGAACTCTTGCCGATTTCACAATCAATTTGCAGAGTGTTCACCCGTTTAGGTGAACGTAGAAATCGGAATAAGGCGCGTTTAAAGTTTGTCATTGCCAAATACGGCATTGAAGAATTCCGTAGACAGGTACTTGAAGATCGGGCTACGCTACGCCACGATCCGGAATGGACAGCGTATCTGGACAATCTCGACGCTTACAATGAAAGTCCGCTGAAGGCACCGACGCAGCTCAATGGTGCTTCAAAACCTGAAGGGTTTGAAGAGTGGTATCAATCCAATGTGCGGTTACAGAGTCAACCCGGCTACGCTTTTGTGACGATTACGTTACCTCTTGGGGATATTACCGCAGATCAGACGCGTGCTTTGGCAGATATTTCGCGTAAATACGTGAAAGACACCATCCGTGCCACAGTCGAGCAGAACATCGTTCTCCGTTGGGTGACGATGACGGATCTCCCCGCGCTCTATCGCGAACTGAAGGTGATCGGTCTCGGCGACCCGGGGGCAGAATCTATGGTGGATATTACCGCTTGCCCGGGTACTGATTCCTGCAAACTCGGTGTTTCTTCTTCACGGGGTCTGGCAGCGCACCTGCGAAACTATTTCATTGAAACCGGTGTGCAGAATGAAATCAAAGACTTTCGGATTAAGATTAGCGGATGCCCCAACTCATGTGGGCAGCATCATGTCGCGAATATTGGCTTCTTCGGTTCCTCGCGCCGGATGGGTGAGCATATTGCTCCTTACTATCAGGTCCTACTCGGTGGACACATGGTCGAAAACGCCAGTTCTTACGGACTTGCCAATGGAAAAATCCACGGCAAATATATTCCGGCGTTCATTGAAGAGTTGACGGGTAAGTACACCGCGGAACGAAATGAGGAAGAATCCTTCACGGATTACGTTGCACGACTCGGTAAGGCGGAGATCAAGCAGATCTTGTCCAAGTACGATAAGATTCCATCTTATGAGGAAGCACCAGAATTCTATGTGGATACTGGCGACACGAAAGATTACCAACTCAAGACAGGTGTCGGTGAATGTGCAGGAGAAGTCGTCGCGCTCGTCTCTATGAAGTTGGAAGAAGCAGATCGGCTCATCTATGAATCTGGTTTGAACTTGGAAAAGGGTGAATATCAGGATTCCGCGGCGTTGGCTTTTGATGCAATGATCAGAGCCGCAGACGGACTTCAGACAACGGTAGGTTTGCAATATATTGACGACGCGACCACCGTCAACGAATTCCGTACGCATTTCTTTGAACCCGGTAACTTCTTCCCCGGTTACGGTGCGCATATCTTCAAGGCGACAGAGGAAGATGCTTCTACGTTTGACCACGAATTGGCACACCGTCGCGTTGAAGAAGCGACACTCTTCGTTGAAGAATCGCATAACGTCTATGGACGCATGCGCATCAAGCAGGAGGAAGAGGAAGAGAGCCGTCGTAAAAAGCGTCGCTCACGACCGGCGCGGAAACCAAGGGTTGTCAGAAAAGCGAAGCCCGTTGAGGAAATCGTGGATAGCCTCGATCTCAAAGGTGTCGCATGCCCGTTCAACTATGTCCAAGCAAAGATTCGGTTGGAAACGATGGATCTCGGTCAACTTCTCGAAGTCACCATCGACGATGGCGAACCGATTGAGAACGTGCCGAAGAGCCTCACCAACGATGGACATGAGATTGTTGACACCAAGAAGGTCGGAAAGCACTACCGCCTTACCGTCCGGAAGGGTGAGTAAAATCCAAGATTGTGGTTCTTCAGAACCGAATTTCACACAGGCGATTGCCGCTCACGCCCAAAATGGGTGTGAGCAGGCAAACGCCCTAATTTTTTCTAAATTTACGCTGGATAAAACCGAAGGTTTATCAAAAGTTGTCCTATAGAAATGAATTAGTCAATAATGCGTGATGTATATCCACGACAGGTAGAATTCTACCGTGCCTCCGACGGGCAGGAACCCTTCTCCGAATGGTTGGTGTCGATTCAAGATCAAAGTGTACAAGATCGGATTTTGGCACGCCTTGAACGCCTTGAGTCCGGTAATTTTGGCGATTATAGATCTGTTGGTGGTGGTGTTTTTGAATTGCGCTTTCAATTTGGGTCAGGTTACCGTATCTATTTCAGTGAAGTAGGTAACAGGATCATCCTTCTGCTGTGTGCTGGTGATAAATCATCACAGACGCGTGATATTGAGCGGGCAAAAACTTATTGGTTAGAATACAAGGGGGCACACTTATGAGAAAAATGCGAACCTTGCGCGAGTACCTCATCGAACGTCTTGCTGATAGGGAGAAGGCGATTGGCTACCTCCAGGCGATTCTTGACGACTATTACATCTACGGGGGGGCTGCTGTAGTCAAGGATGCTCTTGATACTATTGTTGAAGCACAAGGTGGAATTTCCAAAGTTGCTAAACGGGTTGATATGGACCCGAAACTTCTTTCGAAGTTCCTATCCAACGAGGATACACCTCTAATTGATGCTCTTGGAATTGTTCTGAAGGTACTCGGCTGTCAACTTTCAATTAAGCCTTTAGAATACGGAAGCTCTAATCTTGAAACCGATGCTGGACAAACGGCACATGTAGCGGAAAGCCCTACCTCGTTACAATAAATTGACTTTCCCACCAAATTGCGGTATAATAAAAGCAGCGAATTGTACTGGATCCAGCAGTTACAGATCCAGCAGGAATACTGTGCTGGTAATTCTAAAACGATGGGACTAAAATATCGCGGGTGAAGCCTGCTCTCACAAGAAAAGCCCATTAGGGCGTTATGTTTATAGGAAACTTTTTAGCAGAATGGATCTACAACAAATTAACATTAAGGTTTTTGCAACCGAAGATAGCAAAATCAACTATACGAACTTCATCAAGGTCTTCAATCGTTGGATGGAGGAAGCGGATTCAGAAGATTATTTGAACTACGCTGACTATTCGCACGTTGATGCAGGACCAGGGGTACTGTTGATTTTGAAGCAAGCCAACTACAGTATTGACAACGCTTACCATGAGGACGGTTTCCTCTACAATCGGAAACATGCAGTCGAAGGTGACAATGCTGACAGGATTCGCCAAGCACTCGCAGAGGTGCTTTCCAAATGCGAACAACTTGAGGCAGCCGCAGAGTTAGAAAACGCTGTGCATTTCAATGGTGCAAAGCTTCTGTTTATGATAAACAACCGACATGTCGCACCGAATACATCGGAAACAGCGGCATCCGTTCAGGCAGACCTAACACCTGTCCTGCAACAGATGTATGGCGGTGACGATTTCACGGTGGAACGCACCTCCGAAGATGCCCGCGAACGGTTTGCTTTGCGAATCTCAGCGAACTCGGATAAACCGATTTCAGAACTCCTCTCTAACTTGGGAGTCTAAGATGTTTAACTTCAGCAACGAACAAATTGAACGCTACAGCCGACATATTATTCTCAAAGAGGTCGGTGGAATGGGGCAGACGCGGTTGCTTGAATCGAAAGTGCTACTCATCGGGGCAGGCGGACTCGGCTCCCCTATTGGAATGTACCTCGCAGCGGCAGGGGTCGGCACGCTCGGCATCATTGACGACGATGTTGTCGATCTCAGTAATTTGCAACGTCAAATCTTGCACGGCATCAGCGATATCGGCGTTCCGAAGACGAAATCCGCAGAAGCCACTATCGCAGAGATGAACCCAGATGTCAAGGTCATTCCCCACAACGAACGTATCAATTCGGAAAACGCTTTTGGGATATTAGAGCAGTATGACCTGATTGTAGATGGGTGCGACAACTTTCCGACCCGTTATCTTCTCAACGATGCGTCTGTTATGCTTGGTAAACCGATTGTGCACGGTAGCATTTCCCAGTTTGAAGGACAGGTCACCGTCCTTTATCCGGGTAAAGGACCGTGTTATCGATGTATCTTTTCCGAACCGCCCCCCCCAGGGATGGCACCGAGTTGCCAAGAAGCAGGTGTCTTGGGTGTGTTACCCGGCATTATCGGCACAATTCAAGCCGTTGAAGCACTTAAAGTCCTGCTGGATATCGGTGAACCGCTCATCGGGCACCTTCTGCTTTTCGACGCGTTATCGATGGAGTTCAACAGGCTAAAACTCCGCCAAAATAGTGATTGTCCGATGTGTGGTGAAAATCCCACTATCCATGAATTGATTGATTACGAGGAATTTTGTGAGGTACGTTGGTAATCCGAGGGATTTTGTTGTAGGGCGAGGTCTCTGTGCCTCGCCTATTTTGTATTAAGGAACTTTTACGGATTTTCATCAAAAATTACGGATTGGAAACCCCCTACTTTAGTGGGGGGAGGAAAATCCGCCCTCGTGTGTGAGACCAAGGCGTTTTTTTTGAAAAAAACCCTTGACATTTTTAGTAAAATATGGTTTAATAGATGTATCACACAGGCAGACATAACGAGCGTAATCGCAAGATTACGTGTCTGCCTACCCACTCGTTAGGGGTTAAAAGTGTGATGTGTGACAGACCATGAAACAAACGTTTAAATACCGTGCGTATCCGACGAAAACAGAGGAACGTTGGCTTTTTTCGGAGTTGCGTCACCAAAAGCAGTTGCAGAACTATATGCTCCAAATGCGTTCGCAGATGTGGGAGTATGGTCGCAAATCTGTGTCGATGTATGACCAGATCCACCATCTGAAAGACCTCCGTGCTGCGACGTCGCACTATTCCGATCACTCCCAGGACCTGCAGGTGTCTACGATCAAACGTGTCAACGCTGCGTATGAGCATTTCCAACGCCGGTGTCGCGAAGGTGCGGAGAAAAAGGGGTATCCGCGATATAAGCGTTCTGTCCGTTCGCTGACGTGGAACTTGCGAAAATACAAACTCAAGACGGGTGAACGTGTCCGTCAGAATCCCATCCGTGAAACAGGCAAAAGACACAACATGTTGAAAGTCCCGCAACTCGGTGAAGTCAAGATCCGCCAACACCGTCGGCTCATCGGAGACCCGAAAGAGGTCACGTTGAAAAAGACGGCACGCGGTTGGTATGTCTTTATCGTTTGTGAAGTGCCGGAGACGCTGAAATGTGTTCCAAAGTCTGCTTGTGGTGTAGACGTTGGGACAGACAACTTTCTGACTACTTCTGAGGGTGAAAAAGAGGAGAACCCGCGCTTTTATCGCCAAGCGGAGCAGAAGTTGATACGCTTGCATCGCGACCTTTCGCGTAAGCGATACCGGAGTAAACGCTGGTATAAGGCAAAGGACGCATTGGCGAAGCAGGCAGATATTGTTGCGTGTCAACGCCTTGACTTTCTCGCGAAAACAGCGTATAAACTTTTTCACCACAAAGATTTCGATGCCGTTGTTGCCGAGAAACTCAAACCGAGCAATATGGTCAAGAACAGACACCTTGCGAAGTCGATCTCTGACGCGTCTTGGGGTCTGTTCTTTGAGTGGTGCAGTTGGGTCGCAAAGCGCGATGGTAAGCATTTCCATCAAGTGCCACCCCACCATACGAGTCAAACCTGTTCGCAATGCTGTCAGAAATCGCCTATTAAACTGAAGTTGTCTGAGCGTGTGTTCCATTGTCAGTTCTGTGGGTTGAAACTCGACCGCGACCACAACGCGGCTCTGAACATTTTACACAGGGCGGAAACTTGCGCCCTTCGTGGAGAGGTCTGGGATACCATCCTCTGTGAAACGAGAAACCCGTTATTACAACAGGCTTGTTGGAGTTAGCGGGGGGTACTTGACGGCTATAGGCTATCGCGGATTTCATGTGTTTCAACGCCTCGTGAATCTGAGGAAGTTCCTCAAATCCGTAGGATATACGGAACTGTCGTTTCCCGACCTCGATCATCTCGCCATCTGGATGAACACAATGTTCACCGGGAATGTAAATCACTTTCGGATGTTGAGAACTCGGTGGTCCATCGACCTTTTCCTGTCCAGTTGTTCGCGTCAAAAACTTGAAAAAATCTGAGGTCGTATCTGTTGTGACATTCGCCAGCGTTAAGTAGTAGTAGAATCCAGCACTCCCACCCCGGCACTCCTGAACATTATCCCCCAGTAATTCTGCTATCCACGCTTTGACCTGTTTTGCCTTCTGGTGATACCCGTTATTAACCTTTTGGATTTGTGCTTCTATACCGTGGTCGAGCAAGTAACTCGCAATTTCTTGATTGATTAACGGGGCACTGAAACCGATGTCGCTTGTGCGTTGGATAACACTGTCGAGAAATGGACCTTTCGGACCGATGAGATAACCGATGCGTAACCCAGGGGCGAGGATCTTTGACAATGTGCCAATTTCATAGACAATGCCGAGTGTATCGTAACAGAGTGCAGACGCCAAAGGTTCAACGGTGCTATCATGTGTGAGGTCGCGATAGGCGTTGTCGAAAAAAATGGGAATTTTTCGTCCGACTTCGTATGAAAGTCGAGTAACAATATCAACGAGTTCTCTCTTGCGGTTATTGGATAGGATTGTGCAGGTCGGATTGTTAACCGTTACGACGTAGAAGAAACGGATAGCCTGTTTTTCGTTGCCGAGCGTCCTGAGTTTCATCCGCAAACATTCAGCATTAAGTCCTTCGTCATCTTCAGGTATCGCGATAACGCTGAAACCTTTCCTCGCCAAGTCATTGCAGTAGATATAATACATCGGATCCGCGGTCAGCACAATACCAGCAGGAAGTAGGTGGGTGATACTCTCTAACAAACTCGTCGCGCCGTTCGCCCCGATAACAATGTCCCGACTGTTTAGGGTCTGTTCAGTGATTCCACCAATCCGATTCTCAATATGGAACCTCTTGAGCGACGCAATCAGGTTCGGTGAACCTTGTGCCCCGCCGTAATTGAGAGAAGCGCGGTATTTTTTGGGGTGCGCGAGAACTGCTTCGCAGGCGTGTTGAATCTGCTGATGCGGAATCGTCCGTTCATTGACGTATCCGACACCGAGGTTGATGTCGCGTCCGTCTCGAAAACCGACAGCAAAATCGGTCATCAGTTGATTAACTGGGGAGGGTATACTTGAGGCTTTTCCGTAATCAGAAAGCAGAACGTCTCGGATTTTCATATTTCGTGGGGATTCTGCGCTTCTATAGTAGGTCTCTCAAAGCGGATTCAAGCGTTCGGTGACGGAATTCATAGCCGCTGACTTCCGTTTTCTCTGGAAGTACGTTCTGACTCAACACAACGAAATCCGCAAATTCGCCCATCATCAACCGCAAGCCGAACGTTGGGACTGGAAACAGAGTGGGTCGCCGTAGCACAGTGCCGAGCGTCTTCGTGAATTCCACATTTCTGACAGGGACAGGTGCAGTCGCGTTCAGAGGACCCCGAATCTCTTCATTCTCTAAGGCGTGTATCACGATACCAACTACATCGTCGACATGAATCCAAGACATCCACTGTCGACCACTGCCAAGTATACCACCGACTCCCATTTTAAAGGGCGTAAGCACCTGTGTTAGCAACCCACCGCCTAACCCAAGCACAAGCCCAATACGGACCATGACCACCCGAATTCCAAGCGCATCCGCTTTCTGTGCCTCTGTTTCCCATTCTTGACAGACTTTGGCGAGAAAGTCGGTCCCAGGGGCGGACACCTCCGTAAAATGTTCATCGCCACTGTTACCGTAGTATCCGATTGCAGAAGCACAGACAAGCACATCGGGTTTTGTGGGCAGCTCTGCAAACGATTCAACGAGATTTCGTGTCGAGAGGATTCGGCTATCCCGTATCCGCCGTTTTTTTTCGGCGTTCCATCTACCGGCGATGGTTTCACCCGCCAGGTGAACAACTGCTTTCACATCTGATGTAGCTTCTGAAGGGAGTTTTTCGGTTTCAGGGCTCCAACCGTATGCCGCTCTTACGGATTTCAATTTCGTTTGTGCACGTGTCGGATTGCGGGATAATACATGCACGGTATCGCCCCGTTCGTGGAGGGCAGTGCAAACTCGACTGCCAATGAATCCGGTGCCACCGGAGACCAATACGTTTGCCATTTTTTCTCCTTGCGTTACCTATGATGACAACTCAGTGATGACGGCCTCTAATTTCCGGTAGTCGTCAACAACAGCATCACTCAGCGTGTCGTCTCCTTCTCCTTTATTGAAGCCTGCGAAACGAATCGCTTTCATCCCCGCATTTTTCGCGCCGACAATATCCGTTCGGAAAATATCGCCGATGTGCACCGCTGCAGCGGGTTCAGCGTCCAGTTGTGCTAAAGTTGAATGGAATTGTACCACTTGGGGTTTTGTATAATCCGTTTCGTCGGAGAATGTGAAAGCTGCAAAGTATTGTAAAATGCCGTCACGCGCCATCAGTTTTCGAGCAAAACTGCCGGGCGTTAGTGCTGAGTCTGATATGATTCCAAGCGGATAACTTTCACTCAACCGAGCAATGACCGGTTTAACATGAGGTATCATAATCGGCGGTGCTTCCAAGAAAGCCGCGCCAAGACATTCAATTAACTGGTCAAACTCTTCCTCCACAAGTTGAAGGCGAAGCACCTCAGCGAACCGATGCAGGCACCGTTTCACGGAGATCCCTTTATGTTGATGCCATAGAGATGCGACCAAGTTGTATGCCTCTTCGAGTCCGAATTCCACGTCAGCCAATGTGCAAGCACAGCCACGACTGCCAAGATACGCATAGCAGTGCTCAACACGTATTGCTTGACGCTTTTGCCAGTTGCTGTCAGAATCTTCATAAAGGGTTTGCCAAAAATCGAATGTAATAGCCTTAATCATCACGTGTTTCCATTTCTAATTAGTATTCCATTTCACTGTAGAAGCGACTCATATTACAAAGCATAATCTATTCTATCCGATTTAGTTAAAAAAATCAAGTGAGATGTGGTTTTATTGGGAATATTCAGTTTTCGTTTTTCTGTAAATTTCGCTTTCTCCAAAGGAAACAGACTCTCCAGAAAAATCGGTACATAACGCGCGTGAATCAAAATAGACTTGCAATTCCCTTTCAAAAGTGATACCATAATTAGTATGTAGACAATCAATAGGCAAATAGATTGCGTCCGATGTGTGCGGAGGAATACGAAGTTGCGGTTGAATCGTCGAATTATCCCTGGGTATACGACCACCCGTTTAATACTCGTTTACTTCATCGTCGGCTTGGGCGCGTTGGTATTTGGGTTCTTTCATTATACCCAACAGATTTCTCGGCTGAATACGGATATAGAAGCCCAAATAGACCTTTTTGCGGATCTCGCAGCGGAAATCCCCGGCGTGGAAAACCGCGGGTTGCAACAGAAATTAATCGCGATCGTCAAAAAGTCATTCGCTGAAGACAGATCACGCACATTCTCGTTTATCATCACAGATGTACACGGAAACGTTTTAATTACGCGAGGTGTTGACCAACTCTTAGACGCAAAGATCGATAGTTTGGATATCAATGTCAACGAAAATGAGGAAATCTCGTTAACACAAGATGATCGCGCTTTACTACAGTCAACATTAGCGCGGATGAAAAAAAAACATCTACCTCGTGAAATACACATGCTCCTTGAAGACAGGCAGTTAAAGGGGTATATTTACTATGGGGATGCCGCGCCCAGTGAAATGGCAGATATGCCTTTTGTGATGACCGATACCACTGGCACACCTCAGAAATGGCAAATATGGGGCGATGTTATTACTGCGGATCAGGCAACTGCGGAGGAACAGGAACGAGCGAAAATTTTCATTCAGAACGCACCAGCATCCTCGGTGATTGAAACAACACCCGAATGGCACAAAGGCTACTTTTATTATGAAAGTAAGTCATATTATGGGTTAGTAGTGCCTCTCATAGCGCCGGTGATCTTATTGGCATTTGGAACTGTCTGTTTCCTTGTCTATCAACGGATAAAGTCTTATGAACACTCGGCAATCTGGGGCGGCTTAGCCAAAGAGACCGCGCATCAACTCGGAACACCTATCTCGTCGCTGTTGGCATGGGCGGAGCTGCTACATGAGCGAGGTAAAGAGAAAAATGATGCAGCACTTGCTGAACTCTCCGAAAGTATGAGAAATGATCTGGAGCGTTTGCAGAAAACGACGGCGCGCTTCGGTATGATCGGCACGCAGCCACCCCTTACCGAAGTGAATATGGATGAAGTATTTGAAGATGTCCGAGCTTATTTTGAAAAACGGCTGCCGCATATTAGTCGACGCGTTGAAATCCGATTGAGACTACATGAAACACCGCCTATACTCGCAAACGCGCAATTACTGCACTGGGTGTTTGAAAACTTAATTCGTAATTCGTTGGATGCAATGGACAAAGCGGACGGATGGATCCAAATTGAACCAACGCATGACAAACGACACGGCGCTGTTGTTATCAAGTATGTCGACAATGGAAGCGGGATCACCCGCGAAAATCAGCGAAAGATATTTGAACCCGGGGTGTCTACCAAGGCACACGGATGGGGACTCGGATTGACTGTCGTGCAGCGGATCATCCGTGAGTACCATCACGGGAGCATCCGCATGATTAAAACGAGTCCTGACGGAACAACTTTTGAGATTCGACTGCCAGTTGCATAACCCGCATTAATGGACGGTGTAGGCGAAGTAATTACCTGTGCATTTTTCCTGAGTCCGCCGAAGTGAAACTTTCACCCTCGTTAATTGGGCAGTATACCGCACCTGAGCAGATTTTGAAAACGTACGTATGTCACAAACACACCAAATCTTATGGATTGATGATGAAATAGAAGCGTTGCAACCGCATATTCTTGTGCTACGCGACCGAGGCTACGCGGTCACGCCCGTGACAAATGGCGAAGACGGCATCGCGCTTTTAACGCGCGGTGATACGCAGTACAGTGCTATCCTACTTGACCAGGTGATGCCCGGTAAAGATGGAATGGCAACGCTCGATGCAATCCGCTCCATCAACACACAAATCCCAGTCATTCTCGTCACCCAATCCAGCGATGAACAATTTGTTGAGGTCGCTCTTGGCAAGCAGATAACCGATTTCTTGGTGAAACCGATCGGTGTCGCCCAGATCGTCTCAACATTAAAACGCGTCCTTGATCAGCCGCAGATAGTCGTAAATCAGATTCCGAGCCGCTATACAGCTGATTTCAATACTATCCGCGCAATGAAGGAGGCGTCACCGACTTGGCAAGACTGGGTCAATATCTATGTGAAACTCTTACAATGGGATCTGGTATCTGAAAAGTTAGCCGAGGGTGGGTTAGAGGAAACACATCTCGCACAGAAGAAAGAGTGCAATACCGAATTCTCTGACTTTGTCGCGACACATTACCCAGATTGGGTCGCAGGTAGTTCAGACGCGCCGCCCTTATCGGTCAACGTTCTCGATCAGCATGTTATCCCTCAACTTCAATCTGGAAAATCTGTTTATTTTATTGTGGTTGACTGCTTCCGCTTAGACCATTGGTTGGCAGTTGAATCACTCTTGTACCCGTATTTCTCTATCGAACGTCAATATAGTTTTTCAATCCTACCGAGTGCGACAATGTACGCACGAAATGCCCTCTTTAGCGGTTTGTTCCCAATAGAGATTGCCGAACGCTATCCAGAATACTGGCAGGAAGAATCTGATGGGGACACAAGTACAAATCGCTACGAACGCCAGCTCCTCGAAGCACATCTGAAACGCAGAGGTGTCAAGCTGAAGCCAGGAATCCAGTACTTCAAGATTTTTGACACCCGAGGTGGCAACACCTACAAAAAGCGGGTCGCCGCGACCACGCGCGTAAGTCTCTCAGCACTGGTCGTCAATTTCATTGACATCTTGACGCATCAGCGCTCACAATCTGATGTTCTACAGCAGCTTGCACCTGATGAATCCGCTTTTCGGGCTTTGGCGCGCTCATGGTTCTCGCATTCGGTACTTTTCGATATTTTACGCATTATTGCAGCACAAAACGCAACTGTAGTCCTCACCAGCGATCACGGCTCTGTCTTCTGTAACAGAGCAACCCGCGCTTACGGTAATCGTGAGACTACCACCAGCCTCCGATTTAAAATCGGCTCTAATTTAGGATGCGAAGAGGGCGAGGCGGTGTATCTCCGAAACCCAAAGGAGTATCGACTACCGGCGGAAAATACAAGCAAGGACTACATTCTCGCGAAAGACGATTATTATTTCGTCTATCCGAACGATTTTTATAAGTATAAACGGCAGTTTCAAGGAGGGTTCCAGCACGGCGGTATCTCGATGGGTGAACTGATAACACCTGTCGTGACGTTGACACCGCGGCTGTAAGACGCAGCTTGCAAGCCCAGATGAATAGATAGTACACCACTCTATAATTTATTATATCAAGTCAAAGTTATCAGGTCCTTCGGAAAACAGCAAAGGATTGAGACACGGAAAAAGGGTCTCCCTATAGTTGACTTGGTACCACTCCCGCTGGGGGCAACCGCACACTTGCTGATTTGGCTGAAGCGTCCCATTCGGACACGCATCGCATCGCGCAGACGGAATGTAGGACGCACTTCTATGAAGCCCTCACTGCTATTGCAACGCTGCCGATTTTGACACGACAATTTAACCGAGGTGCCTCTTAAAAAAGGGCACGATAGGAGGTAATGATGGAAAAGGAGATACTTATTTCTGATGATGAGTATGAAACACGCTGTGCGGTACTTGACGAAGGGGTGCTGAATGAAATTTACATTGAACGGAAAGCAGCGACGCAAACATTGGGGAATCTCTACAAGGGACGCGTTGAGAACGTACTACCCGGAATGCAAGTAGCATTCGTTGACATTGGATTGGATCGGCATGCCTTTCTACATATTTCTGACCTCAAATATGAGCATGCTGACGAAGATGAGGACGATAATGGGAAACACAACGGAGACCGAAAATCGAGCAAAAACACCGCAGTATTGGACCTGAAGGGAAAACAATCCAAACAGACACGCGGTGGACGCGGGTTCCCATTTCTCATAAGTGACCTCATTTCAAAAAGACAGGAACTTCTCGTTCAAGTTGGCAAGGAGCCTATCGGGACAAAGGGGGCACGGGTTACCAGTAACATCACACTCCCTGGACGTTATGTCGTCTACATGCCCAATTCTTCGAATATTGGTGTCTCACGACGTATTGAATCTGCTTCCGAGAGAGACAGACTTCGTAACATGGCAAAGACAGTGAAAGCCGACGTTGAAGGCGGATTTATCATTCGTACTGCCGCTGAAGGGTTGAACGAAACCGAGTTTGCAGCCGAAATCCGATATCTTATTAATCAATGGAAACAGGTCCGCACCCGCGCAGATAAAAAATCTGCACCCAGTCTTGTCAGTAAAGACCTTAGTTTTACCAACAGGATCGTCCGGGATATGCTCACGAAAGAGGTTAAGCAACTGCTTATCGATTCAGACGCAGGGTACCAGGAAACGATGGAGTATGTCTCCTCTGTCATGCCCGATCTGAAAACTCGCGTCTCGCTCTATCGGGAAGATCCAACACTTTTTGATGCTTACGGTGTTGAACGCGCACTCAAGGAAGCACTCAGCGAGAAAATTTGGCTCAAGTGTGGAGGACATATTATCATCCAACAGACTGAAGCCATGGTCTCGATTGATGTCAACACCGGTCGATTCGTTGGAAAATCTGACCCAGATAACACGATTCTCAGTGCTAACCTTGAGGCTGTTGAGGAGGTCGTCCGCCAAATTCAATTACGGGATTTGGGAGGGATTATCGTCGTTGATTTTATTGATATGGAAGAGGTTTCGCACCGTAAACGTGTCTTTAAAATGCTACAGGAAGCACTCCGAAAGGACCGTGCCCGCACAAATATCCTCCATTTCTCAGATTTAGGGCTCGTTGAGATGACACGCCAGCGCACCCGACCAAGCCTCTCTACCCTACTGATGGAGGAGTGTCCCTACTGTGATGGACATGGCACGATTCTATCTGTCGAAACCGTCGTCATTCAGTTGCTACGTGCGATAAAGATGGCACATAAACAAACGCAGCAGTCCCAATTACGGGTTATCGCGAATGACTTTGTCGTCTCGCATATAAAGTCGAAGATGTCAAATAAATTGCGGGAACTCAAGAAGTCATTAAAATTAGATCTCATTTTGGAACCTGATGCCGACTTGCACCTCGAAGATTACCGAATCTTCGTCGGAAAAGGTGAAGAATTATTTCTTGATTAACAGGGCTTACGCTGAAAGCGAATATCGTGAGGAAAGGCTGGAAGGACGGAAGAAGGAGCGAAGGATGGGCACCCAATCTTCCACCCTTCCCGTCTTCCTATCTTCCTTGTCTTCCGATTCTGATAGAAAGGGATTTTGCGTAAATCCTATTGATTAATTGACATTGATGTCTTTTTAGGGTATAATTTAACCAGAATCAAAAAGGAGTGATATATAAAAATGTATGCAGTCTTTGCGAGCGGAGGGAAACAGCATCGGGTGGAAGTAGGAAACCTGATTGATATTGAAAAACTCGATGCAGAGGTCGGTGACAGCGTCACCTTCTCATCCGTTCTGGCTGTCGCTGGCGATGATGGTCAGTTACAAGCCGGCTCGCCCTATCTTGACAATACTTCAGTTACAGCCGAAGTGATTCAACAGGCACGCGGAAAAAAGATGGTTGTGTTCAAATCGAAACGCCGTAAAGGTTACAAACGTAAATTAGGACATCGTCAATCGTTTACACGCGTGAAAATTACCGCTATTGGCGCGGTGGAGGAACAATCTGATGGCTCATAAGAAAGGCGGCGGAAGCACTCGGAACGGACGCGATAGTATCGGAAAACGACTCGGTGTCAAAAGATTTTCCGGAAATTATGTCACCGCAGGGAGCATTCTCACCCGACAGCGTGGAACGCATATCCACCCTGGAAACAACGTTGGGGTTGGAAGGGACTATACGCTCTTCTCGAAAATTGATGGATATGTATGGTTTGAGCGAAAAGACAAATACCGCCGGAAGGTGAGTGTCTATACAGAGCGTCCTGAATTTTAGCGGATTTACCCGTCTCAGGAATTAACGACCAGAAGCCTCGCCTTAGGGTGTTGCAACCTGCACCACTCCAAGCGAGGCTTTTTTACTCCAAAATGCCTATAGATTTGCACGCATTGTAGGGGAGGTCTTGTGCCTGCCCAACTAAACTTGGAACAGATAGGAAAATTAAAACAATGAAATGGGTGATTTGGTTCATAACACTAACAGTAGTGCTCGGATGTGGCGGACAATTACAGCAACTTGCCGTCGAAACGATGGAGAACGCTCAGGTAGCACTGACTTCTGCCAACGCGATGGGGGCACAGGAGGCTGCCGATACTCCGTTTCGCACCGCTCAAGAGATGCTTGTCACGGCTGAGAGCGCAATGGATGCTGGTGATGTAGAGCAAGCGTATCGACTCGCACTTCGCTCGTATCTTCACGCGCGAATCGCAACTGAGATCGCCATCGCGATTCGTGAGGAAGCAAACGTTCAAGAGGCACAGGCGCAGCTTACGCTCACCGAACAGAACGTCAACCAGGTCCTCCAGAGGCTTGAGGCGATGAGAGTTGAACTTGAGGCGTTACAGAAATTCTAAGAAAATCAAGTGTTGTAACTGTAGAACGACTGAACGGATAGGCAATCGGGAGTATTGGGTTTGCGTGACACGGAGGAAGTGGTTGTCGGAGAAAATCCGAACCGATAACTGACAACTATCAACATGAAATATTACGGATTGCTATTTTTAGCTACATGCATTATCGCATCCGGATGTGCTGCACCAGAGATTGATGAAGTCATCCTTGCGACGCAATTTCAAGACGCGCAGCAGGCAGTCAATGATGCAGCCGCGTTGGATGCTGAGCCTTTGGTGCCTGAGGAATACGGGCGTGCAGTGAAACTTCTGAATTTCGCTCGGAACTCGCGTGAAAAAGGGGACATCCCCCAAAGTGCTGAATTTGCGTATCAGGCAGAATTGGTCGCACAGATCGCCAACGCAAAAGCGCGGCAGCACCACGCTCGGAAAAAAGTCGTTACCATCCGAGAACAGATATACCAACAAATTATAAAGGCACACGAGCACGAACTCGAAATCGCCCGTATCCGTGAGGCAATCCTTGAGGAACAACTCGCGCGTGCTTTGAGTTCTCGCGACAAAGGGCAACAGCAAACAGAGCAACTTTCGACGGAACTCGCACATTTAAAAATATCACTACGTCAAACCGAACTGCGCTTGTCACTCATGAGCGTAGAATCACTCGTTAATGTTTCAAAATATACCTATCCGGCAATTGAAAAAACTGCTGACTACGAGCGCGCCCAGGCATCAATCGCTTCAATAGCCAGTCTCATTGTGCAAGAGGCGTTCGTTGAAGCAGCGGATGCTATCTCGGGTGCCCAGAAACTTGCTGATAACCTTTACCAGTTGGCGCAGGAAAACCAGAAGGTGGAGGCGGAAGCAAGGACGAGCGCGCACATCGCAATTACGAAGGCGGAAGTAATCATTCAGCGTGCACAATACCTCAATGCCAACCAACACGCACCAGAACAATTCCAAGAAGCAACAGCACAATTGAAGCGCGCACAACAGGAATTGGCCACCAATCGTTACGAGCAGGCGCAGCAATTTGCGCAGCGAGCACAACAAATCGCTGATGAGACAGTCATCATCGCAGAAGCTGCGGAATTTAGGCAACGCGCACAAGCGGAGTTAGATCGGCGTGCAGCGGAAGCACAACGAGCGGTTGATACGCTGAAAGCGGATCTCGCGGCACAAGCAAACACACAGGTCCCGCAGTTAGAGGCACGACTCTATGAACTTGCCAATACGGCTTATGCAAAGGCAAAGTCCGCATTAGTAAACAAGGAATATGAGACGGCTATCGCAGGTTCCATGGAGGGCAGTGATTATCTGAAACGTGCCATTGCAAACGCACAACGCATAACGTCGGCGAAGTCGGATTTACTAAAAGCAGCGAGGCAAATCCCTAAAGCCATCGTTATGGAGCAGAGGGATAGCGTCCTTATCCGTATCAGGGGCAACGCGTTTGCCCACGGCAGTACACAACTTCAAAGAGAATTTTTCGCGACGTTTGAGCAGCTCGCAAGCGTCTTACGTCGGGAGAGTTTCAGCAGTTACCCCGTCCGAATCGAGGTACACACAAGTGCCTTAGGAAATGCGAACGTCAATCGAAATGTAAGTATGGGGCGTGCGGACTCAATCAAGAGGGTGCTCGTTGAAGAACGGGTCAACGCCGAGCGCCTCACCCCTGTAGGTTTGGGAGAAAACGCGCCTCTTATTGAAGACGGTCCCAACAAAGAGGAACAGAACCGCAGGATTGATATAATTATCAAGACAAACTAAAAACTCGTGCAACACAAAGACCCTTATCTCGTCAATCAGGTCGCAATGCGTCTGTTTGGAGATAGATATATCATCATTTATGGAAATACAATTCAGTTCCACAACCACTGTTATCATCTGCGGTCCATCAGTACGTCAGGACATCCGCACCGTGGGTGCTACTACTTAGAGGACGCGAACACGGGTTTGGCGATGTCAAGCGATGTCGATTTCGCTCCTCTTGGCGCATACGGTGCTATTTTCGAGCCGCAGACGGGTGACATGATTGATTGCGAAACAGTCCCTTACAGTGAGAAAAACGACAGCCGGACGAACACATGAGGCTGCCAGTCTATGAAGAACACTAACGACAGAAACACAGCATCCACACAGCAAGAAACTATCCTCATTTTGGATTTCGGGTCGCAGTACACGCAGCTTATTGCCCGACGCATTCGTGAGCAAAACGTCTACTGCGAAATTTATCCGCATACGTTACCTCTTGCGCAGATAGAAACCATTGCACCAAAGGGAATTATTCTCAGCGGTGGACCCGCAAGCGTCTACGAGGCTGGTGCCCCAAAAATTGATCCAAAACTCTTCGAGTTGGAAACACCGATATTGGGTATCTGTTACGGTATGCAGCTTATGGCGGCACTGTTAGCAGGTGGAAAGGTCTATCCGGCGATACAACGAGAATATGGGCACGCACCTCTTCAAGTGCTTGACGCAACCGACCCACTCTTTACAGGACTTTCTTCACGGTTTTCTGCGTGGATGAGCCACGGCGATCGTATTGAGGCACCACCCGTTGGATTCCAAACAATCGCAGAAACCCAGAACGCCCCTATCGCGGCTATGGCGGATCCCGCACGCGCGTTTTACGGGTTACAATTCCATCCTGAGGTTGAACATACCGAGGATGCCGATCAGATTTTGACGAACTTCACGCGTCGTATCTGTGGGTGTTGTAACACGTGGACAATGCGTGCCTTCATCGCCCGTGCCACAGCTCAAATACAGGAACAGGTCGGAAATGAGCGCGTCCTATGTGCTGTTAGCGGCGGGATCGATTCAATGGTGCTGGCGATGCTTTTACATCAGGCGATCGGAGATGCGCTTGTACCTGTCTTTGTTGACAATGGTCTCCTCCGGAAGAACGAAGCCGCTGAAGTGCTCAAGACTTGTGAGCAACTCGGTATTCCGCTCGTCGCTATTGATGCAGTGGAGTCGTTTCTCAATGGGTTGGCGGGAGTGACGGATCCAGAAAAGAAGCGAAAGGTGATTGGGGCACAGTTTATCGAAACCTTCAAAGCGACGGTGCAAGAATTAGGACACAACTTCCGATTCCTCGCGCAGGGCACGCTCTATCCCGATGTTATAGAGAGTGTTTCTGTGAAGGGACCGTCTGCTACGATTAAAACCCACCATAATGTTGGTGGACTTCCATCCGACATGCCGTTTGAACTGCTTGAGCCTTTTAGGGAACTTTTCAAAGACGAAGTGCGGGCAGTTGGAGCAGAACTAAACGTGCCGGCGTATGTCCTTGGACGACACCCATTTCCGGGACCGGGGCTCGCTGTTCGGATTTTGGGCGAGGTTACGCCTGAACGTTTAGAGGTGCTTCGTTCAGCAGACGCTATCTTTATCTCTGAAATCAGAAAAGCGGGGTTATACGACGAAATTTGGCAGGCTTTGGCTGTTCTTTTGCCTGTCAAAAGCGTTGGCGTGATGGGCGACGCGCGGACGTATGAAAACACAGTCGCGCTCCGCGCCGTCACGAGTAGTGATGCAATGACAGCAGATTGGGCACGTATACCGACCGATGTACTCGCCAGAATCTCCAACCGTATCATCAATGAAGTACAAGGCATCAACCGTGTGGTCTACGATATTAGTTCAAAACCGCCCAGCACGATTGAATGGGAATAGTTTTGCATTACGCTGTATAAACCTGTGATGCAGCGTGAACAGCCGTGCCACGCGCCACGCTGTGCCCTGACGCAATCAGAAGTTTCTCCAACGCACTCAGCACAAGCATAACGTTTCGTTCATTTGAGGATTCACCCATCAGCCCAATTCGCCACGCCTTTCCAGCAAAGATACCCAAGCCTGCACCGATTTCTATGCCGTAGTCCGTGATGAGGCGTTTCCGAATCGTCGTATCGTCTATGCCGTCAGGAATACGTAATGTAGTGAGCATCGGTGCGCGGTAGCCTTCTTCGGCTGCAGGTTGCAGACCGATCGCTTTTGCTCCGGCGAGGAGTGCGCGGGCGTTGTGCACATGCCGTTTATAGCGGACATCCAATCCCTCTTCCAAGACAACGCGCAATGCTTCCCGCAAGGCGTAGATGAGGGATATTGAAACAGTGTGATGATAACGCCGCTTTTCCTTTTCACCGTGCCAATAGTTTTCGAGGAGCGTCATATCGAGATAGAAACTCTGGATAGGCGTTTTTCGGTTCCGAATCACCGCAACGGCACGATCACTGAAACTGATCGGTGAGAGGCCGGGCGGACCGGCGAGACATTTTTGGGTACAACTATATGCAATATCAATGCCGAGAGCATCCATATCTACGGGTTGTCCTCCGAGACTGGTCACACAATCTGCGAGGAAAAGGGCACCACTTTGATGGGCAATCTCAACGGCATCTTTCAGGGGTTGCAGGATACCAGTAGAGGTCTCCCCGTGTACCAACGCAACCAATTTTGGGGTAGACACTTTCCCAACGGCTTCAGCGATTTTTTCGGCAGAGATGTGTGTGCCCCATTCCGCTTCTACCCTTGTCACCACACCACCGCATCGAGTGGCGATATCGGCTATTCGCTCGCCAAAATACCCTTTGACCCCAACAACGACACCATCACCGGGTTCGACAACGTTGGCAAGCGCGGCTTCCATGCCGGCGGTCCCCGTACCGGAGACTGGGAGCGTCAACCTGTTTTCAGTTCCAAAGACCCGGCGGAGCAGCCCAACCGTGTCATCCATCACTTGGACAAATTCGGTATCTAAATACCCCAACATCGGGGTTGTCATCGCTTTAAGAACCCGCGCGTTGGCTTCGCTCGGTCCTGGACCGAGTAGCACGCGCGGTGACACTATTAATTCATCATACACTTTTTAATTTTCCTTTTTTAATTTTTCCTTGCGGATTTTTAATTTTTCCTTGTGGTTAAATAACGTGCGTTGGGGCTTCAGTGTGCGTTCCCGAAATCCACCTGCGTGTTTTTGCTTGGGTATTTCTGCGTATTGTTGCAGGCTACCGTTTTGGTCTAATACCATTTCTGAATACTCCAACACCTTCGCTAGTGCTGTGTCACTCCTAAAATGATGGATGTGGGCAGCCACAAGGGACTGCCCCTACAGGGAAAATCCCTTCAACC